>CAIJOU010000548.1 GCA_903822375.1 Candidatus Hydrogenedentota bacterium | reverse complement strand
TGCCTTGAATCCTTCGTCCGTAAGCTGATCGGGACAACAATGCCTAAGATTATCACAGGTTCGATGCGGCCGGTTCACCCGGGTTCATTCCGTGCCCAAAGCGCCTATTTTCCAAATGTCTTTTTCATCGCCGCAATCACCTCTTTCTGCACATCTTCATTGAACTGGTTGTACGTGTCCGGCTCAAGAATAACCAGGTTCTCCGGCTTTCCCGCCGCCTTGTAGAGCGCGGCCATCCGGTCCGTGAATGCCTTGAACGGTGCAACGGGCGCGAATCGGTCATGCCCGGGATGTACCAGCAGCAGCGGCCTGGGCGCGGCGGCCACCAGCAGGTCGTCAAGGTCATAGGGGACGCGGGTTTCCTTTCCTGCGAACAACCCCAGTGCCGGCAACAGCAGCGTGTCTTTCGACCATCGCAGTATGCCCCCCGTTTCATTGACATCCGTGTCGAGACGGAAGGGCAGGGGAGGGGCCACCAGCACGAAACGCGCGGGGCGGTCATCAAGTGCGGCCAGATGGGCGGCGACGAAGGCGCCCTGCGCATAGCCGAACACGGTGATGTTATCCGGGTCGATGTAGGGCAACTGGCGCATGGCGTCCAGCGCGGCACGCGCATCCCGCAACATTTTGCCCATTACGGACCAGTCGGGGTGCCGGTCGTAGAAGTCCCGGATCTCAGCGATGCGCCGCCCCGTGCCGATTGGGTCGTAGCAGAACACGGCGCAGCCGGCGCGCGCAACGTTGCGGTAGGCGTAGTCACCGCGTTTGTAGGGGACCGTGTAGCCGCCGGGAATGGAGTCCGCCGGCAGCCAGAGCACGCCGGGCAGTTTTGCTTTCCCCTCTTTGGCGCCCTTGGGCATATAGATGTTGGCGTTGATGTACTCGCCGAACATCGTGTCGTCCATTTCGAGGCCGGTTCCGGCCTCGTAACGGTGCAGGGCATGCTTAAGTCCGTCCGATTCGATCCCATAATCGTCATTTTGCGCTACCGCGCCGGGCGGCTCGGGACCAAGCATGCTTTGCACCGCCGCGCGCACCGTATCTCTGCGTGCCGGGTTTGGAACGGTAACAGCGGCGGAGTGCTGTTCCCAACTCGTTTCAGGCAGCGTTTCCACATTGGGCGCAGCCTTGTTGTTGGCCCGCCAGGCATCCCAGTTCCAGGGGAAGGGCAGTTCTTCCGGAAATTCGTGAACGCCGCGCCCAAACTTGCTGTCACACCAGTCCATATAACGTTCAATCGTGTCCGGACCCGTTTCATGGCTGCCGGGCCGCCACAGGATGCGCAGGTTGCCTTCCGCGCCCAACAGGCGGTAGAGCGGTTGGACGGCGAGATAGGTTTGCTGCATGGCCCAGCCATGTTCGACGCCGTCGTTGCAGGCGGTGCTCAACAGGCAGGGGCGCGGCGCGCTCATGGCGACCAATTGCGGCATGTCCACGGGCAGCTTTTGTTCGCGCCCGCTGAAAAAGCGCCAGCGCGGATGGAACCACTCGGGAAAGCTGCGGGTGATACTTTCGATGTCCTCCGCCAGATCCTGGCTGCCGCACGCGCGCGAGGGGATGGTGCCCCCGGTGCCGGAACTGCTGGAGATGACGGCCGCAATGCGCTCGTCCAGCGCCGCCGCCATGAGCGAGGTTTTGCCGTTGCGCGAGTGGCCCGCGATGGCTATTTGCCTGGCGTTCACCTCGGGCAGTGTGGTCAAGTAGTCAATGCAGCGTCCCGCTGCCCAGCCACGGCGGCACAGGCGCGACCAGTCATATTTCGGATAAGCCGCCGTGAAACTGTCCGTGTCGTCCCGTTGGTCGGCGCCTGCATACACGCAGGCGATGTAGCCACGGCGCAATGCGATGAGGGCCCAGCCACGGTGGTTGTCCTGGGTTATGAACACCGGGAAGGGCCCGGCGCCTTTTGGGGTGTATGTTTGCAGATGCAGCACGGCCTTGGCGTCGGGACCGAAATGCAATTCAACGTCGCGGTAGACACAATTGACTTCGTCCTTTTCCTCGAGCACTTTGGCCGCGACGTTTTTCGGGGGCGGCGGTACGGAGCCCATGAACCAGTGTTTCAGCAGGTCGAGCACGCGCGTCCGTTCCACAGACCACGCCTGCGGCGTGGTGATCTCCGCCGCCGGTCCGCCGGGCGAGGCCGCGAGCACGCTGCTGACACGGGCTTGTGAGGGCAGCGCGTCGAAGTCTGGCGGCTGCTCGCCGGTGCGCGACAGATACTCCTCAAAGGGCGCGCTGCGCGGAGTCATGGCGCGCAGTTCCTCCAACGCCGAGGCGGGTGGGGCCGCGACTGCGGTGTTCATCATCACGGCAAGCAATATCGCCAGCATCTTCTGTCCTCCGATGTGCGTCCGGCCGGGTACAGTCCCCTTGGGACGGGACCTGCTGTCAGCATAGATCAGCCTGCGGTGACCGGTCCAGCCGAACATTGTCATCTCGCTCTTCCCCGAACATTCAAAGCAGGCGGGATATTGTGGAGTGCGGTGGCAACGACGCCGCTTTGGCTAGTCTTGCATGTTGAACCAGCCAAAGCGGTGTCGCCGCTACGCTCTGCCACCGCAGTCCAAAAACGGACTGCTTCTGTCCGGTTTGATCCTGTGCGCGCGCCTGCCTAAGATGGTGGCCATTCCCGTGCCGGCCGACAAGTGTGCGGCCGACGGGCATCCAGACAAGGAGGCGCTCAGATGCAGCGAAAGATGGACACATCAGTTTCTTTCCCGACCCGCCGTGGTTTTCTGCTGTCGGCGGGAGTGTTGGCCGCGGGTGTGGGCGTGACGCTGAGCGCGGATGCGGAGGCTTTGCCGGACCAGGGCTCACCGCTGGCGGTGCGCATTACCAGCTACGGCAAGTTTCAGGACGCCGCATGGGAGCATCTGCCCGCTATCGGCGTGCATCACCTCTTCCTGCCGGTGCCCAAGCCGGAAGCGGTGGACGCCCTGATGCAAAAGCTGGACAAGCACGGGCTCAAGGCGCTGGTCATACGCGGTGACACCGATTTCTCGAAAGACAGTTGTGTGGAACAGTTGGCGGGACAACTGGCCGTTCTTGAAAAGATGGGCGTCCGTTACATGTTCCTGTCCGTCAAGTGCAATGGCGCGCCCAAGGGGGATGTGTATGGGCGGCTGCGTCGGGCGGCCGACGAGGCCAAGAAACACAACGTCACGCTTACCTTCGAGACGCATCCGGAACTGGGAACCAACGGCAGCGTGCAACTGGAGACCATGGCCGCGGTGAACCATCCCAACGTGCGCGTCAATTTCGACACGGGCAACATCAGCTACTACAACAAGGGCGGCGATGCGGTTGCGGAATTGAAGAAAGTGGTGGGGGCCGTGGGCACGATGGAACTGAAGGACCACAACCTGGAACCGGAGTCGTGGAACTTTCCGGCGCTGGGCAAGGGCAGGGTGAACTTCCCGGAGATTCTGAAGATCCTGCGCGATAACAGGTTCACTGGTCCGGTGACGATAGAGTTCGAGGGGGTCAAGGGTGTGGAATTGAACGAGGAACAGACCAAACAGTCCATCGCCGAGTCCGTGGCCTACCTCAAGTCTCTCGCCGTGTTCAAATAGCAGTTCACCGAAAGGAATCGATACCCGAATGCAACCCGTCACAAGCCCCCTGCACACCCCCGACTACCTGATGTTGGGCGGCTATTTCCTGCTCATGCTGGGTATTGGCGTCTATTTCTACCGGCACATGCGCGTCATGAAGGATTACTTCCGCGGCGGCAACACCATTCCATGGTGGCTGAGCGGCGTCTCCTTCTACATGACCAGTTTCAGCGTGGCCGCCTTTGTGTTCTATCCGGGGCTGTGCTACCGCTACGGATGGGTCGGCGTCACGCTGCTGTGGGTGGCGATTCCCGCAACCATTTTCAGCACGGTGTTCTTTGCGCGGCGCTGGCGGCGCACGCGCATTGACAGTCCGGTCGAGTATCTCGAAACGCGTTACAGTCCGGCGTTGCGCCAGTTGTTTGCCTGGCAGGGCGTGCCCGTGAAGATTGTCGACGACGGCATCAAGCTTTTCGCCACGGGCACCTTCGTGTCCGTGTGCACGGGCATCGACATCAACTACAGTATCCTGGGCGCGGGCGGCATCATGCTGGTCTACACCTTCATGGGCGGTTTGTGGGCGGTCACCGTCACCGACTTTATCCAGTTTATCGTCCTTACGGCGGCCATGCTCGTCATTCTGCCGCTGTCGATCGCGCGGGGCGGCGGGCTGGGCGAAATCTTCGCCAAGGCGCCCGCCGGGTTCTTTCATCTGACTTCGCCGGAATTCGGCTGGACCTATGTGATTCCGCTGGTCCTGCTCTACGCGCTGGCGTGGAGCAGCATCAATTGGTCGCTTATTCAGAAGTTCTACTGCGTGCCGACCGAAAAGGACGCGGTCAAGACAGGCTGGCTTGTCGTCGCTTTGTACATCGTCGGCCCGCCGCTGATGTTTTTCCCCGCCATCGCGGCCACGCGTTTCATCCCCGAACTTTCCGATGCGGGCAAGATTTACCCGATGCTGTGCACGCAACTGCTGTCGGGGGGCATGCTGGGCCTGGCTGTGGCGGCCATGTTCGCCGCCACCATGTCCACGCTGAGCGGCGACTACAACGTGTGCGCCAGCGTGCTCACCAACGACGTGTACAAGAGGCTCATCCGCCCGCATGCCTCCGAGCGCGAATTGGTGCGGATTGGCCGGCTGATGACCCTGCTCATCGGCATCATCGGTCTGGCCACGGCCATACTCATGGCGCGCGGCAAGGCAGAGAACCTGTTCCGGATCATGGTCACACTGTTCGGCGTGGCCACGGCGCCGGCGGCGGTGCCCATGCTGCTCGGCCTCGTGTCGCGCCGCTACAACAATGCGGGTGCCGTGGCCGGTTTTCTACTCGGCATCGGCACGGGACTGGGCCTGTTCTTTCTCTCCCGCTACAACGAGCCCATCACGGTGTTGGGCATGACATGGGTTCCCGAAAAGGAGGAACTGGTAATTGCCGGGCTGGCGCTCAAGATGGAGATTGTCCTGTTCGCGAGCACCGCGTTCGTCACCTATGTGACGATGGAACTGGCGCGCATTTTCTTTCCCACGCCCGACGAGGAGCAGCGGCGGGCCGATGCGTTCCTCGCCCGGATGGAGGCACCCATCGGCAGCCTTTCCGAGGACATTCACACCGGTCCCGCAAGCACCATGATGTCCCCCTTCCGGGTTGTCGGCGTGTGCATTATCGTCATTGGCTTGATGATGCTCGCCATGCTTCCATGGATGACCCTGTCCCCGGCCTTGGCGATCAACATGGCCATTGGTGTGCTGCTACTGGCCGTCGGCGCAGCGCTCACTTGGACCGGACGCAAGCAAAAGGCCTAGGACAAGCCATCCCCCCGTGGGACAGCCGCCCCGCGCCGCGGCCCTTGGACGAAGCCGTGTCGGCCATCAACCAGGAGATGGTCGAGTTTGTCTTTTCCGCCCTGACGCTTGGGCCTGACCGTCACAACATCAACGGCTCTATTCAGAATCAATCGGGGGCGTTGCTTTCCCTGTCCTCGTCTTCCATCTGAATGTGAAACTTGTGCAGCAGCCGGTGGATCGCCGGGATGAAGAGCACGCCGATGGCTGCGACGAAAACCAGACCTGAGAAGAGCGCATAGCCCGAGGCGAAGAGTTTGCCCGCATCCGTCTGGAGCGTGCCGACCGGACCCATCCCGCCCAGGATCATGGATGCGTTCAGAATAGCATCCACCCAGCCGAACCCCTCGATCCAGTGGTATCCGGCCACACCGATGAACAGGGCGGCGGCGACCATGCCCAGAAAGATCATCCCGTGCCTAAGCATGCGCCAGACGAAGTCGATCGTGGACAGCAGCGGTTCTTTATGATGCTCGAACATGGCGGTTTTGTCCTTCTGCGTCGGTGGCTTCAATTCACGGCAGCGTAAGGCTCATGGGTCTGTCGGACGGTGACTCTGCGCGACCTTCCGCTGGAGCCGGGCTCCGGCGAGCCGCCCAATCTTGGAGTTCGGCGCCCGGCGCACGATTTGACGCCACAGGTCGGCGGCTTCATCGGGCAGGTTCATCTTCTCCTCCAGCATGACCGAAAGCAGCCATGTGGCCTCGCTCCAAACAGCCGTGTCGGCGCGGAAATGGGTCAGCGTCTCCCGGTACAGTTCCATGGCGAAACCGTAACGCTGCCTGTCGGCCATCATCCGCGCCCCGGCAAACAGGGGTTCGGGGTTTTTGGGTTGCGCGTGAAACTCGTCCAGAAACGCCTGCTGGGCCCCCTCATAATGGCCCTTCATTATCAGCGTTCGTGCGCGTCCGTGGGAACTTGGGGCGGGCGTCTTGATGCTCGACGCGAACAGCCCGTCCACGATGGTCTTGGCCGAAAAGCCGCCCACCAACTGCGCGTAGATGTACAGCGTGGGGATCCACACCACCACACACAGACATACGCTGAACATGGCGTTCACGGCGCCGACAGCAAACGAGGCAAAAGACGCAACCCCGCCCGCCAGCACCAGTGTCGTGTACAGGGCGAGCACGTACAAAGGCGGATGGTCGGGGTACTTCTTCGTGAGCAGGGAACCCACCCAGCCCACAAACACGCTCGTGCCCACCAGTATGCCGAACGCAAGCATTCGCCCAACCTCTTGAATTACATGTTACAAACTGACTTCATCCCTCACCCTTAATCCTTTATCCTTGAGTCTTGTCTCCCTATTTCTTCCCGATGCAGTACAGATGCGTGGCGGTGCGCAGAAAGAGTTGGTTGTTGGAGACGGCGAAAGAGGAAAGGGTCTTGGACTGGTCCAGCTTGTTGGTGGCCAGCACCTTGAACTCCCGTCCCGCCGAAACCACAAAGGTCACGGCTTCTTCGTTGGTGAAGTAGATGCGGCCGGCCGCCAGCAGCGGCGACGCGCTGACTATGCCTTCACCCGCGCGGTCCGGTCCCCAAACGGCGTTGCCCGTCTTGATATCGACACAGGTGCAGCGCGTGCCGTCGTCCACCATGAAGAGATGCTTGCCGTCACAAATGGGCGTGGGCACGTCGGGCGCGCCGGCCTTGTCCCATTTCCATGCAGTATGCGTCTCAGTGACATCGCCGGTGCCGTCGGCGCGGACGGCCAGCAGGGGTTTCACGCGGGAGGGTGCGAATACCATGCCGTCACCCACCGCCACGGACGGAATGATCCGGTTGTACTGGCCGTGTTTCGGGTTGAGTCCCCAGGCCCGCCAGATTTCCCGGCCCGTATCCGCGTCGTGTCCCGTGACGCAGTCGCCGCCAGACAGGATAATCTGGGTCTTTCCGTTGAGTTGAAGCAGGGTCGGCGTGTTGTACGCGTCCGGGCCCTCGACCACCGCCGTGGTGGGCCGCTCCACGCGCCAGCGCAGTTCGCCGGACAGTCCGTCAAACGCCGCGAGGTAGCAGGGATCGTCGGTGCTCCAACCATGCTGCACCTGAATGATCACATTGCCGCCATACAGCACCGGCGAAGACGCATAGCCGAACTGCATGCCGAACTTGCCGTACATCTGCTGGATGTCTTTTTTCCACAGTTCCTTGCCGTCCATGTCATGGGCGGTCAGGATGCCCGAACCGGTCATGGTCCACAGATGCTTTCCATCGGTCACCGGCGTCGGCGAGGTGCTGTTTTGCTTGTTGCCGAGCTTGTTGCCCTCGGCCACCTCGTGCTCCCAGAGCACCTTGCCGTCGCCTTTCGCGATGCACAGCAGCAGCAGTTTGGACCCGCCGGTCTCCCGTTCCTCTTTGGAGTCCCCGGGTTTGGCCGGCGACATGAGATAGACCTTGTCACCCCAAACGATGGGCGAACCGCCGCTCCAAGACGGCAGTTCCATCTTCCACATGATATTCTCCGTTTCACTCCATGTCACCG
>CAIJOU010000547.1 GCA_903822375.1 Candidatus Hydrogenedentota bacterium | reverse complement strand
GCAGAACAAGATGACCCAAGTGGCCTTGAAATTTTAGGCGACTCCTTGCTGAATGGTCGAAATGGTATTCCTAAAAACATTCCAAGGGCGTACGAATTATTTGTAAAAGCCTCCAAAAAAGGCAAAGAAGTCAACCAACCGCAGTGGATTGGGGGAGTTTCCTCACGGCAATAAAGGATAGTGGCAACGGTCCTACCAATACAGGGTGCTGTGTTCATCAAGTCACAATCGAATATAGACGGCCATCCTATTGTGCCGCCCGCGCTGGAATTGGACATCTCCGATGGCAAGAATGTGTAGACAGCCAATGAGGAGAAGTCATGGACAAGCAACGGAAGCATTTCACGGCGGAGGATAAGGTCAAGGTTTTGCGTCGCCACCTGGTGGAGAAGGTTCCCGTGTCGCAGGTCTGCGAGGATGCCGGGATTCAGCCGACGCAGTTCTACCGCTGGCAGCAGACCTTCTTTGAGAACGGCCCGGCGGCCTTTGAGCGTCCGGGCCGTCCGAAGTCGTCCGCCCATGAGCAGCGGATATCGTTTTTGGAGTCAAAGATCCAGCGCAAGGACGAGGTGCTGGCGGAGTTGATGGAGGAGCACGTGGCACTAAAAAAAAGTCTTGGGGAGCGCTGAGGGTGGCCTGGGTGCCGCACGACACGCGGGACGCCGTCATGGATTTCGTCAACCTCTGGTCGGAAAAGACGGAGATTGGCGTGGGCCGATTCATCGGCTGGCTCGGCATTGGCCGGAGCAAGTTCTACGACTGGCACGCCCGCTACGGCAGGGTGAACGAGCACAACGGCAAAATCCCCCGCGACTTCTGGCTGGAGGATGCGGAAAAGCAGGCCATCATCCGCTTCCACGGCGAGCATCCGGACGAGGGCTACCGGCGCCTGACGTTCATGATGCTGGACGCGGATGTGGTGGCGGTGGGTCCCACGAGTGTGTGGCGTGTGCTGCACAACGCGGGCCTGCTGGACCCGTGGAACGGCAAGGCGTCGAAGAAGGGCACGGGCTTTGTCCAGCCGCTGCTGCCGCACGAGCACTGGCACGTGGACGTGTCGTACATCAACATATGCGGCACGTTTTACTACCTGTGCAGCGTCCTGGACGGGTGCAGCCGCTTCATCGCGCACTGGGAGATCCGCGAGTCCATGACTGAGGCCGAGATCGAGATCATCATCCAACGGGCCAAGGAGGCGTTCCCCGAGGCGCACCCGCGGGTCATC
This sequence comes from Candidatus Hydrogenedentota bacterium, assembly GCA_903822375.1. Classification (GTDB taxonomy): domain Bacteria; phylum Hydrogenedentota; class Hydrogenedentia; order Hydrogenedentales; family CAITNO01; genus CAITNO01. The sequence continues at coordinate 1,049 of CAIJOU010000547.1, read as the reverse complement.
TCCGACAACGGCCCCCAGTTCATCGCCAAGGACTTCAAGGAGTTCATCCGCATCAGCGGCATGACGCACGTGCGCACTTCCCCGTATTATCCGCAGAGCAACGGAAAAATCGAGCGATGGCACAAGTCCCTCAAGACCGAGTGCATCCGGCCTGGAACGCCGCTGTCGCTTGACGATGCCCGACGCCTCGTGGGCCAGTTCGTGGACCACTACAACGGGGTCCGTTTGCACAGCGCCATAGGGTTCGTGACGCCCCTGGACAAACTCGAAGGCCGTGACAGGGCAATCTTCGCCGAACGCGACCGCAAACTCGAAGCAGCCCGCGAACAGCGCAAACTGCGGCGCCAGGCCGCCCGTGTGGAGGTGCCCGAACAGGTTCCTTGCATGTTTCAGCAACTTGTGGCAAACTGACATCACTGGGCGAAACGGAGGCCGGCTCTGCTGGCGAGCAACCGGCCAAGGGATAACCCGGTCAGGCTCATCAGACGATGGGTAAAGGCCGGGCGTGGCAGACAAGCGCTGTCACGCCCGCACCAAATAACCTCATCGGATGATAGACCTGCAATGCCTTAAAAACGCACCGTTGAACGAGCGCCTACGACCGACTGTAGTCGCTTAAGAGAATCGGCGATTGTCCAATTCCCGCTGAACCGGCACAAAAGCAGTACTATGAGACCCTTCTGGGCCTAAGCTGCCAGGTATACAGAGTTCCCAAAGGGTACAAGGGTAAACCAGTCAAGGGACTTGAACCACTGACTGACATTGTCGAGATTGAAAAGGCCCTGACAACATGGAATATCACCGTATTACTAAACGACCTGAGCGTTGTGGGATTTGATGAGGGTGACGAGAAACAGATTCTGCAACTAGCCGCCGATACCATGGTTGTGCACTCGCCCTCAGATGGATACCATCTCTACTACCTCAATTCGGAACATTCCCCTTCCCACAGTCAGAACAACGTCCAGATACTCGGACTTTCTGCGGATATCAGAGTTACGGGCGGTTACATCATGGGTGCGGGCTCCGTTTATGAGGACAAGCGATAT
>CAIJOU010000546.1 GCA_903822375.1 Candidatus Hydrogenedentota bacterium | reverse complement strand
GCGTTGCCGCGGCCATGCGCACCCTTAACAACTTTGAGTACGTGCGCGATGCGACCATTTTCGCCGACGTGCTGCACGTGTTGATCGAGGAGGGCACCATGCCCCGGCTCATCGCCGACCTCGAGAGCGGCGGCTTTCCCGGTGCCGAGGCCAAGCCCATCCCCGCCACGCTGGAGGATGTGTTCGTGACGCTGACGCGCCAGCGCGCCATTGAGCGCGCGCAGGAGAACGCCAATGTTTAGGGGGCTCGCCGCAATCGTCTACAAGGAGACGCACCACATCCTGCGCGACCCGCGCACACTGTTCCTGATGCTGCTCATCCCCTGTCTGGAACTCACCATGTTCGGCTATGCGGTGAACCTGGACATCAAGCACATTCCGACCGTGGTGTACGACCTGGACGGCCGCAGGAGTTCGCGGGAACTGGTCGAAGCCTATGTGAATTCCGGCTATTTCCGCATCGTGGGCCATGTCGATTCGGACGAGGCGCTCAACCGCGAAATCGTGGCCGGGCGCGCCAAGGTGGGCATCAAGCTTTCGCCCGACTTCACCGACCGGGTGCTGGAGGGCAAAAGCGCCGAGGTGCAGGTGTTCATTGACGGCAGCGACTCCACTTCGGCCATGCAGGCGCTGAGCACCAGCAACGCCATCGGCCTGCTCACATCGATGCGCATCGTCGGCAAGACCCTCGGCGGCGCGCCAATTCTGGCAATAGACACCCGCAACCGCGTGCTGTTCAATCCGGACATGCGCACGGCCAACTTCATGGTGCCCGGACTGGTCGGCGTGATCCTGCAGGTGGTGATCACGCTGCTGACCGCATTCGCCATCGTGCGTGAAAAGGAGCAGGGCACCCTCGAACAGCTCATGGTGACGCCCGTGTCGCGGCTGGGCCTCATCCTCGGCAAACTCGTGCCCTTCGGCGTCATCGGCATCATGGAGGCCACCTTCGTGCTGACGCTGATGCGCTTCCTGTTTCACGTGCCCATCGCGGGCAGCCTGCTGCTGCTGGCCGGATTCACCCTCATCTTCCTGTTCACCACGCTGGCGTTGGGCCTGCTCATAAGCACCTTCGCGGAAAACCAGATACAGGCGCTTCAGTTCGCATTCCTGGTGCTGCTGCCGTCGTTTCTGCTGTCCGGATTCATGTTTCCGCAGGAAACCATGCCGATGCTGATCTACTACATCGGCCAGGCCGTGCCGGTCACCTATTTCCTGCGCGTGCTGCGCGGAATCATCCTGCGCGGCGCGGGTTTCTGGGACCTTTGGCAGAACGGCGTCGTGCTCGCCGGCATGGGGATAGGTGTCATTCTGCTCGCATCCATGCGCTTCCGCAAGACGCTGCGATAAGAAAGCGACGGGGGTTTCCTTTGGAGTGCGCGCGGCCATGCCGCCGCACTCCAAAATTGTGCCGTCCTATTCCCCCTCCGCCTCGCAGATGAACAGGCGCACATCGTGGTACTTGCCGTGGAGATAGAGGGCTTCGCGGGCCGTTCCCGCGGCTTGGAATCCAATCGCCTGAAGACATCCGGCCAGCGCGTCCTCCCCGGGCCCCGCCGGGGCGATAAGCCGCTTTAATCCCCGGCCTTTCAACGCTTCGCGCAGCAGCAGCCGCAACGCGGAGCGCACGCCGTCGTTGGCATAGTCTTCTGCTTTCCGCAGATAGAACCACACGCCGGCCAGTCCGGCGAGCCGGTCGGGCCGAATCTTGATCAGGCCCATCGGCGCGCCGCCACGGTCGGTGACCATGAACTCCTGCTCGTAGGCGCGGGGATGGAGCGCGTCCATTTCCCGGTCGTACCGCGTGGCCAGCAGCAGGCCGCTCTCGTGATAGGTGAAATAGGCCGCCTCGTTCCAGTTCTCCCAGCGGATGAGCAGTTCCGCGTCGGCCTCCTCGATGGGCCGCATGAGCACGCGCAGTTGCAGCGCGGTCTTGGCCATCTTCGCCATCATCCAAAGGGAAGGACGGCCCGTCCGTCCGAGCGACTCGTAGACGCGGGTAAAATCGATGCCTGCCGACGAGAGCGTGTTAAAGGCCGCCACCGCACCCTCCATCCATGTGCGCTGCGCGTCGCACCACGGTGCGTGGGGCGTGCGGAAACTGCCCGACAGCGCCTGGTGCACTGCGGCGGTCCCGCCACCGCACAGGCCCCGCGCCCAGCAGGGGATGCATGCAGCCGTCGTCAACGCGCCCACGTCCTCAAAGCGCCGCAATGCGGCCTCATTCAGCGGGGCTCCGCCGCCCAGTGCGCCCAGCTGGAACCCTTCACGTCCCACAAAATGGCGCCCCGGCCACACCCCGCCCGACGCGTCCACCGTCAGGGCATGCAGGCCCGCCGGATCGGTGCGAAACATGGGCGTGCCGTGGAAAATGCGCAGAAACAGCGTGGCAAAGGGCTCCACGCGGTAGTAATGATTCTTGAGCAACCGTTCGGCGTAATAGGCCGCGTTGGCGCGCAGACTGTCCATCATTGCGGCAAGTTCGAGCCCCGGCACCAGGGCAAAGGCCCCGTCCGTGTCCAGGTCGATACGGTTGAACCCCGCCGTCTCCAGCGCGCACACCACGCCGTCAAACTTCGCATGACCGGGCCGCACCACAATGCGGCCCGTGATGGTGTCGGTGCCCGCATCGAATGCGGCGGCGACCCGGTCGAGCCTGTCCATGCGTTTCGCGGCGGCGCGCGCCAGTTCTTCCATAGGCGCGGGCTTGTCGGAAGAAGTCTCAAACCATGCGCCGATCGTGTGACCCTGCAGCGCCCCGGGCAGTCCCGAGAGCGGCAGGTCATCATAACCGAGCGACACGGTGAGGCGTTTTCCGGAAGACAGCGCCTGACGCATCGCTTCATCAAGGGAACGCACCAGCGGCTGCGGGTCCGTGCCCGGCGACAGCGCCACCTCCAGCCGCAGTTCCTTCTGCCGGCCGGAACGCGCGAACAGCAGCTGCGCCGCCTGTCCGATCACGGCGCACGGTTCGCCTTCGGGGGCGCTTTCCTGTCCTGCGGAGGACCGCTTCCACCAGCCGCCTTTGGGGACCGATTGGACGGGTGCCTGCCCGACCGGCGCCCAGTTGACGCGCACCAAACACAGGCCCGGCTCAATTTCATAGCGTTTCTGGAAATCCTCCTGCCGGGGCGTCTGAAGGATGGAGCGCGAGGCGCGCAGCCATTCCAACTCGCCGACGACCTCCTCCAGTTCCTTCCGGGGATGCTGCTCCTCCAGCAGGCTGTAGATGCGGTTGGCGGTCAGAACGGGGTAGTGTTCAAGCACGTCCCAAGAGGCAGCGTCGCACTCGAAACAGAAACACGTGTCCGGGTCCAGCGCGTAGCGCTTCCCGTCAGACATGAACCTGTGAAGGCGCGGACGTTCCATGCTGCTACCGTTGACTCCATTCATTGCAGGGAAGAATTTGAACCTCAGAGGGCACAGAGGAACACAGAGAAATGCACCGGCGTCCCCATGCTCCGCTTTCCATTGTCAATTGTCAATTGTCCATTGTCCATTGTCCATTGTCCGTTAACGGTCAGTATGACCCCAGCGTGCCCTTTGAGCGGCTGTAGTCTTCCATCACCCTGAACACGGCCAACCCGATGGCCGTCCACAGGAAACAGCTCGCAAACAGCCAGTAGAACGAGGGGTGCTGGAATACGGACAGGTGCTGTCCCGCCGCATCCACCTGGCCTTTAATCAGCACGTACTTGAGGCATATGGCGGCGTCGGTCACGGGCAGCAGATGCATGGGCACCGTGACAAACCAAGGCTGTTTCAGCAGGTCCTCGCGGGCAAACACGGCCAGCCCGAACAGGGCCATGCGCAGGATAAAGGCCACCTGCCCAACCTGCTTGAACACCAGCACCAGCCCGCCCACCATAAACCCAAACCCGATCAGGTTGAAGAAGGTCAGCGTGAGCAGCACAACCACCGGAATGGTGTCCCAGTGCATGGTGCCCCCCACGGTGAAGGTGACCATGAACACCATGACGCTCGACGAAAGGATGCTTGTGACCGAACCGACCAGTGTCTGGGCCATGAAGTTGGTGATCAGGCCGTGGGGGCTCATGCACAACTGTTCGAGCACGCCCGTGGTGGCCATGCCCTGCAGACCCTGGGTGAACATGCCGACCACGCCGAAGGCGAACATGCCGATAATGAAACCGAGCACGAAGTTGGTGGCGGCCATCGGGTCTTCAATTTTGTTGATGGCCGAACCGACCATGGGGCGGCTGTAGATGAATCCGGCGATCATGACCATGAGCATGCCGTAGCCCATGATCATGCCCGTAACCGTGCGGAACCAGTAGCGCCGCATGATAATCCACGTGCGCACCAGTTCGGCCTTCATTACCAGAAAAAAACCCATTTCACACCTTTCGTGGGCGGCGCGCCGCTCAGGCCGCATCCGTCCCGGAGCTGTCCTTTTCCCCGGCATCCTGCAGGGGCTCGCCGGTGATCTGGAGAAAGACGCTTTCCAGATTCTGCTGGCGCTGGTTGACGGACACCATGCGGCAGCCCAGCCCGCGCAACCGTTCCGTAACCCCGTAGAGCGCCTCGGAGCGAAGCGCCTCGTCCGGGGCCACCTTCACCACCAGCACCGGGCCGTCGGCGCTCTGTTCCGTCGTCGCGGCAAGCACGCCCGGAATGTCCGAGAACTCGGCCGAATCGGGCAGCGAGCTGACCTTGAAAGAGAACACCTGGTCGGAGAACAGGTCGAGCAGGTCCGACGTCGGCTGGCAGGTCACCAGATGGCCCTTGTTGATGATCCCGATGCGGTCGCACAGTTCCTGGGCCACGTGCATGTCGTGCGTGGTAACCAGCACGCTGCGGCCGTGCTGGCGGGTCAACTCGATAATCTTGTCCTTGATGGCGCGGCTGCTCTGCACATCCAGACCGGTGGTCGGCTCGTCGAGCAGCAGCACATTCGGGTCGGCGATGAGCGCGATGCAGATGGCGAGCTTCTGCTTCTGTCCGCGGGAAAGCTTGCGCACCTCGGTGTTCTTCTTTTCCTTGAGGCCGATGAAGTCGAGCAGGTCGTGCGCGCGCCCCTTGAGCACGCTGCCGCGCACATTCTTGAGATTGCCGTAGTACATCAGGTTTTCATAGGGCGTCAGCGGCCACATGCTCGTGCGGGTGCCCTCAAGCACCACGCCGACCTTGCGCAGAATCTGCCGGCGTTTCCTTTCCACGTCAAGCCCGTCGACCAGCACCATGCCCCTGTCGGGGCGCACCAGTCCGGAGATCATTTTCACCGCCGTCGTCTTTCCGGCGCCGTTGGGGCCGAGCAGGCCGAAAATCTCGCCGGATTTGATGCCGAAGCAGATGTCCGCCGCCGCGTGAACCTCGTTCACCTTGTACCAGCGGCGCCGGCGCGTTTCCTCGTCCAGTTGCAGCACGTGCCGGGTCCTGAAGACCTTGTCGATGTGCTGCATTTCCACCATGTATTCGCTCATACAGACTCCGTGGGGCGGTGCGTGTGGGCCGAATTGAGCGCACGGCGCGCCTCTTCCGGGTCTCCCGTCTCGTCAACCAGCACCAGATACTCCAAATACACACTTTCCAGATTGCGCATTACGTGTATCATGATGACAAGCGCCAGGAATCTCGGCACAACCAGGTATTTTACGGGGTTGGTCGCCAGCGTCTCAAGCGCGTCTATCTGTTCGGTCACCTTCATCGTGCCGAGTTCGGCGGCGATCGAAGCGCCGATGCGCCCCGCGACCACAAGCGCGGTCAGGACCGGCCCCAATTCCCTAGTGATCG
>CAIJOU010000545.1 GCA_903822375.1 Candidatus Hydrogenedentota bacterium | reverse complement strand
TGTTGTGGCGGAGGACTATCCGAACCCGCAAGTCAAAGCAATGGGTTGTTTGCCAGGATTCCCGAAAACCGGCCGAAGTCCCGGTCTGCCGTCCAGATTTCCTGAACGCCGTGTTGAATGCAAAGCGCTGCTATTCGGGCATCATGCACCATGGGACCCGCAATGCGGCCGTTCAGAATCAATGCGCGAAGGTGCGGCCAATAGTCTTGGGCCTCACCAAGCATCACAAGGCTCGGCGACTCCCTCCATGCGTCGACCTGTTCGACCGCCCTGTCGGCTGGGGTGGGGGGCGAATAGATGCGCGGATGGGTGACAATGGCAAAGAACTCATGAATGCACGGCCAGGGAATGGCCCAGGGCGCCACGCCTTCCGCCTGCTGCTTGATGCATGCGCAGGCCTTGTCGTGCCATGCCGCATCCTCCCGGTGGGCATAGACCAGCAGGTTCGTGTCGACGGCAATCATCCGCCGCGCCCTTCGTAGGCCGCGTTCCGAATCTGGTCCCAAGACGCGCCGGAGAACTCCGGTTGCAGTCCGCTACCCTTGAACGTGGCATCGCGCAGGGTAAAGGGAATACGTTGCTTGTGCTGGGCGAGCGTGTGGCGCAGTCCCTCCTCAACCAAGGCCTTCACCGTGCTCTTTTCCTCATAGGCCACGCGCCGAACTTCATCGTAAAGCGCATCAGAAATATCGATGGTTGTCTTCATATGGGTAACCATACCATAGAATATGGGGATATGCCAAGTCCAGCCGGGTTCCACGAAAAATGAACGGCGGGAACGCTGGAGCCGCAACTCCGTTCCTGCCGCTAATCTCGGTAATAACTGCGTACTAAGGCGTTACTTTTCAAACCCTGCACAATCGCCAGCAGGAAGTCCCTATTATCCGCCGTGACGCAGCGCATCTGGTCACCCATGCGGTTGGGGACACGAACCACAAAGGGCACAAAGATCACAGGGTGAGAATCGCATTTAGATCTACATTGGTTTCAAGTTCTTGTTCAACCGATCTACAATCCGGTCAAACGACCGTTGCCGGGCGTCATCGCTCTTGGGGGCGAAGTAAGCACCGGTATAGGTGCGTTTTACCGAGGGGGACATCTTCATGAAGTTCTCGTACGCGGGAGCAATGCCGTGCAGTCTCTTGGCAAGTGACGCTATCTGCTCGTCGGTTATCGGTTCGCGTTTCTGCGCAGCCCATGTTCCATTCTGCACGGCGAGTGCCTGAACATGCACGTGTTCATCAACGGCCGCGATGCCCAAACATTGGTGGAGGATTGGCGAAAGGAATACAATGATTTCCGCCCCCACAGCAGTCTGAATTACATGACCCCGGCAGAGTTCGCCCTGCATTGGCGAAACTCCGTCAGGCCCACGGCCCACCTCCGGTGCGCCAATGCAGAGACCCAGACTCAGGACCACAGCTCAGAGCAAAACCCTCTCACTCTGGCTGGTACATAAAGTGGGGGTAGGCCATAAGCACGGCTTTTGTCTTTCCGAACATAAGCCAAACCCCTTCACTTGCTTGGGCGTTATTGGATAGCCATTCACGAAAATCTTCACGAGAGGGGAACAAAAGTTCAGGCGTATCACTTTTCATGGTCACAATAACCCCTTCTGTACCGCACCCGGTCTTCCGGACTCAGGTATGATTCATCTAAACTTTAGCCAATCGCTGTACAATCGCCGGCAGGAAGTCCCTGTTGTCCGCGGTCACGTAGCGCATCTGCCCATGCGGTTGAATCTCTTGTTGTAGCGGAGGTAGTAGTCGGGATTGTCCATCGGCGGCTCGCCCTGCGACCAGTCCCAGTGGGACTCCTGCAGGTCGACGATGACCATGAAACGACTGCCAGACAACCTTCTACCGCACACCATGACTCACCTTCCACACTGCAAAAACTGCCAGAGTTGTCCTCCAACAACCATGAACGTTAGTGGTTGTTAGTCTGTAACAGTGAAAGATCACACTAAACACCAACACAAGACTAACAGGAGACTAACAAGATGTCAGGAACGGACAAGATTGTACCACTCGGCGCTTTGCGGAGGTGACTCAACGAGAAGGGAGGGACTTGGTATCTCTACTTCTGCGACCCGGAGTCGTGGCAGCAAGCAAGGCACCGCCAAACGGATTAATGAAAAGATCGAAGTGAATGGCACTTGGTCTTCTGTCGCTGATTTATCCCAATTGCGCTAGAATACCCTAACGACTGGCGACGCCGTGGAACGACTGTTGTTAACGGAGAGTATTTCTTATGTTCGCATCCGCTATTGGAAGACGAACCTGGTTCATTCAGGTTCTTCTGCTTGTTTCCCTTTCAAATGCCCATGCCGGGGTGTCAACCATCAGCAATGCGCATTATTCACTTACCCTGAATGAGGACCACAGCGTTCTTGTGCGCGCGGAAACGGGGGAGCACTTCCGATGCACACCAACGTTTACCGTTATCGCCACACAGGCAGACCCCAAAACAGCGGTCCGGCCTGCAGCGATTAAGCATGTCAATTACAACGTGACCAGTTGGGAAGTTGATGCCGCGCATGTGCCGCAGGACAAACTGCTGAAAGGAACCACCGCCGGTGCATCCACGGCAGGCGATGGCTTTGATGACCGCATCCTGAAAGGAAGCACCGGCAATCGCACGGCCGACCTGTCTTATGCGGGAAACACCACCGTTGTGACGGCAATAAACAGTATAATTGACGGAGATTCCATACAGTTCCGTTTTGAGGACAATCCGTCTTTCACGATAACGGCCACCCTTACGCTGTCAGACGCCAAGCGCGAGCCTGTCCTGGCATTCCGTTTTCAGGCCCGTGCGCCGGGTTACTATTCGGTCGGCTTTACGGGCATGCCGGAAGCGAACCCATCGGAATTCGATGAGATATGGCAGCCGTTGATATGGCAGGAAAAGCGCTTTCCCGAGACATCCTTCATGACCCTGGCCTACCAATGCACCTTGCCGGCAACAATGGTGCGTCTCAAGGGGCAGTGTGCCGCACTGGTGGCCGACCCCGACGAACTGCCCTTTGACCCCCTGCCAACAATGGACAACTCCCGGTTTGGCGTGGCGGTGCGCAATGCGATGGGCAATGCACAGCCCATGATCTTTGCGCCCGTGCTTGGCGGGCAGGGGTCGCTGATGGATGCCGGGGATTCGCTTGAATTCAGGATGCGGCTGGTTTCGACATCGCGCAGCTGCAGCGACACCTACGAACAAATCGCCCGTGAGGTGTACGGATTTTCCGATTATCGGCATAATGCCATCGCCTCGCTAAATGACACCCTGAACAATATGCTTGATTATGGAATGAGCGGGTACAGCCGCTTTCTGGAAGAACTCAAGGGGTGTTCCTATTCAACCGACGTGCCCGGCTCAGTAAAAAATGTGTCCTCCCTGAACCCTTTGAACATGGCGCTGGTCACGGACAATGCGGACATATATCGACGCCGTGCCTATCCCTTGATGGAGTACATGCTGTCCCGGGAAAAGTCCCTGTTTTGCCTGGACCGCAAACAGAAGATCCAGCACCCATCGCGCGCCATGAAGGGCCCCTGCGCTCCGGTCACCGAACTGGCTTCGCTCTATGATATTTTCCAGGGGGCGTATCCAGTGTTCCTGACCCTCGCCGGGAACAAGTATGGCAAGGAGGGGACATCAGACGCCGGCACCGCGGAAAAAAGCGGTTCCTGGAGAAACGCGCTGGCCCTGCATCGCGCCACCGGGGAGAAGGCCTTTCTTGAAAAAGCCATGGCCGGGGCCGATACGTATCTGGACAGACGGGTCGACCGCCTTCAAACCGGCTTCAATGATCCTGACGCGGGCGCCTTGTTCTTCTGGACGGAATTTTCCCCCAAGTGGATCGACTTGCTTGATTTGTATGAACAGACCGGGAAGGAGCGCTATCTGGAGGCGGCGCAGGCTGGCGCCCGCCTGTTTGCCATGTCTGTCTGGATGTGTCCTGCAATACCGGCGCGGGAGATTCTGGTAAACAAAGGCGGAAAGGCGCCGATGTATTGGTACCTCAAAAGCAAAGGGCACAAGCAGATGCATGCCCCTGAAGAAGAAGTCCCGGCATGGCGACTTTCCGAGATCGGACTGACCTCCGAATCCTCCGGAACCTGCAGCGGGCACCGCGCCATATTCATGGCCAACTATGCGCCCTGGATGCTTCGTCTTGGCCACTATGCCAATGATGCCTTCTTGTCGGACATTGCGCGTTCAGCCGTTGTTGGACGATACCGGAATTTTCCCGGCTACCACATAAACACCGCGCGAACGACCATATACGAGAAAGCGGATTATCCGCTGAGAGAACACGAGGAGCTTAGCGTAAACTCCTTCCATTACAACCATATCTGGCCCATGATGTCCATGCTTTATGACTATCTGGTCTCGGACGTCTTCGTCCGTTCCAAGGGGCAAATCAACTTTCCAGGCGAGTTCATTGAAGGGTATGCCTACCTGCAGAACAAATTCTATGGGCACAAAGCAGGCGAGTGGTATGGCTCGAAAAATGTCTGGCTCTGGATGCCGAAGGGCGTTGTGGCGTGCGACAATGTTGAGTTGAACTATTTGACGGCACGGGGCGGCAACAAGTTCTTCATTGCGTTCACCAACCAGTCGCGTGAAGAAGTCACGGCAAAGGTGGAATTGAGCAAGACATTGATTGGGAACCTTGCCGGCAAAACAAAGCAAGCAAAAGTCCGCTTGCAGAACAATGCGCGGGAATCTGTACCGATGGATGACGGATCCTTCAGGGTCACCGTCAAAGCACAAGGGATTACAGCGGTTGAAATCGAAGATGTTGAAATCACCCCCGCATTCCAGCCGCGCATCCTTGCTCGGACAAACGCCACTTCCTGGTCGCTGGATTATCTCGAAGTTCCCTTCGGAGATGCCCGCGCGATGATTCTTCCCGGTGTTGAAAATGACAACGCCTACATCTATCTGCAGGCGGATGACGCTGAATTCAGCGCAATCACGCTGCATTATCCAGAGGCAGGCGCCTGGAAGACCATTCAGGATGACGAATTCCCGTACGAATTCACCGTCCCCCTCGACGCGGCGGCCACGGAATTCCGGTTCTATTTTGAGGGCGTTTCCGTGGATGGGAAAGCAACGCGTTCAAAGGAAGGGGT
>CAIJOU010000544.1 GCA_903822375.1 Candidatus Hydrogenedentota bacterium | reverse complement strand
GGACGCCGCGGCGGTCCTCCGGTTGACCCCAGTGAACTTGGTTTCGCAACCACCAAGGATGACGGGACCTACGAACTGGTGCTCTTGAAACCCGGCATCTTCAGCGTGGAATTCACCGTCAAGGGCTTTATCAACGCCAAGAAAGTATCCGAGGCGCTGACCCCCGACCAGCCGACGCGCGAACTGAATGTTGAACTGACTTCAGGCGCCACGGTTTCCGGCCGCGTGCGCGTGGCCGGGTCGTCCGAAGGCGCCCCGGACTTGAAGGTGTATGTGGAGCACGGTCCCGAGACCAAGACCGATGCCGATGGTCGCTACGAGCTGGTGGGGCTGGAGCAGGGCGAGGCGGGCGTCACGGTGGACCTTCGCGGCACCGAATTCGTGGCTGGCAAGGCGCTGCCCTTCCAGAAAGTCAAAATCGCCTCCAATCAGGACCATGTGAAGAATGTGGACTTCGAGGTGGAGACGGCGGGCATTGTGTGGGGATATGTCACGGCGGGCGACAAACTGCCCGTGCCCAATGCGGATGTGGTCCTGTGCACCTCGGACAGCCCGCTTTCGCAGGCGCTCAACAGCCTGGTGAAGCAGGCCCCCCCCCTGTCGAACCGCTCCGGAGACGACGGTTATTACGAGTTGCGCGGCGTGCCGCTCAACGAGCCCTGGCGCCTCTATGCCACCTGCAAGGACAGCGCTCCCCAGTTGGCCGACCCGTTCCTGCTGACCAAGGACCAGCGCTCAGTGCGTATCGACGTGTTCCTGTTCTCCGGCAGCAACGTCTTCGGCACGGTCAAGAGCGACAAGGGTGAGCTGATCGCCGAAGCCGATATCACCTGTATTCCGGCCTATTCTAAACTGCTCAGTCCTGTGGAGGCGCCCCAGGCGTTTCGCGGGGCGCGCAGCGACGACAACGGCCAGTTCACCATTACCCAGTTGCCGCCGGGGGAATACCAGCTCTTTGCCCGTAAGAAGGGTTTCAAGATTTCCGTCACGGGCTATCCGATCTATCCGGACGGGTACAGCGACATCAAAGTGGACCTGACCCTCAGCTCTGCCGATGACGGCAAGTACTCCGTGTTCGGTATTGTAAAGGACAACAAAGGGGCCGCCGTGGAAGGCGCGAACATCAAGCTTTCGGGCATGTCCGGCGCAACCTTTGACGCGATGGAGCGCACCACAACCTCCGCGGGCGGCGGCAAGTTCAATTTCGACGGTGTCAACACCGGCTACTACTCCCTTGAGATTTCCAAAGAGGGATTCGCGCCCACCACCATACGCCGGGTGCGTCTCAACGAGGAAATCCAGGTGGTGCTTAAGCAGACAGCCACCATCCGCGGTTTTGTCACGGCCCGCGACACCGGCCACGCCCCGCCCACATACACGGTGGACGCCTATCCCCTGTCCGCGGGCGGCGAAGGCCGGCTGGACACCATGAGTCTCATGACCGGCGCGACCAATTCGATGAGCTTCTCCAATCCGGACGGCAGTTTTGAAATGCGCGTCAATGCCGGCGCCTACCGGCTTGAGGCCAAGGCGGAGGGATACGCCCCTTCGCGGGTGGAGGTGGACGTGCAGGCGGGCCAGATTATGGATGGCGTGAAGCTGGTTCTGGACAACAGGGGCGGCACGATTTCCGGCACCGTTTTCGCAGGCGACGGCGCCAGCGTGCAGGGTGCCCAGGTCACCCTGATCGAGGCCGCCAGCGCCGCCGAGGCCATGATGATGATGGCCTCCGCCCAGGGTGCCAACACGCAGCAGGTTGGCTCCGACGGAAGCTTCACCTTTGAAGACCTCGCCGCGGGCAGCTATATTGTGGTGGCCAAGCATCCGCGCTATGCAACGGGAACGAGTGAGATGATTGACCTGGCCCAGGCAGGCAAGCGGGACAACGTGCGTGTGCGCCTCGGTTCCGGCGGCGCCGTGGAGGGCTATGTCTACCGGCAGGGTACGGCCTCTGCCGGTGCGGTGGTCATGGTGGTGGGCAACGGCACCACAAAGAGCGCCACGACCGACCAGAGCGGACATTACATGATCGACGGGCTGGCCACCGGAACATACCAGGCGATGGTCACCGAGATTTCCAGCGGCGACATCAGCAGCATTTACGGGGCCCGGGGCCTCCAGGTGAACGTTACCGAGGGTCAGACGTCGCGTTGCGACTTTGGCAACCAGACCGGCACCCGGATTGAGGGTCAGTGCATCCCCGGACCGACGAGCATGCTGGGCGGCCGCGTCGTGCTCCACATGCCGGGTGGCGGCCCGGTGCCTTTGGGCGGCATGGCCGACATATCGCAGTTGATGGGACAAAGCACCGGCATTAACCCAATGGGCAGTTTCGTGCTTGAGGACGTGCCCCAGGGTGACTGGCAACTCGACGTGTATTACTTTGAGCTTGGCGGAGCGAACCCATTGCAGGTGCACTATGTGCACACGCAAGTCGTGACAGTGGCGGAATCGCAGGTGATTCCGTTGACGCTGAATATCTCGAATTTCTAACGAGGCGGCCATGGCCCTGATAGAACTCGAAGAACTCGTGGTAAGCTACGGCGGACTGCGCGCGCTCAACGGCGTCACCTGTTCCCTGTCCGAGGGGGCGGTGGGATTGCTCGGCCCCAACGGGGCCGGCAAAAGCACCATCATCAAGACGCTGCTGGGCTTTATCCGGCCCGAGTCGGGCCATGTGCGCGTTATGGGTCTTTCCCTTCCGGACAACGCGCTCCAGGTGCGCCAGCGCATGGGCTACATGCCCGAGCGGGAGGCGTCGAGTCCGAAGATCAGCGCGGTGTCCTTCCTGACCTACTGCGGGCGGCTCTTCGGCATGTCCCGGGTGGACGCCATGGAGCGCACGCACGAGGTGCTCAACTACGTGGGCCTCGGCGAGTCGCGCTACCGGAACATGGAGACCTACTCCACCGGCATGCTGCAGCGGGTCAAGCTTGCGCAGGCGCTCGTGCACGATCCCAAGCTGCTCTTCCTGGACGAGCCGACGAACGGCCTTGACCCGGACGGGCGCATAGAAATGCTGGAACTGGTGCGCGAGATCGCCTCGCGCCGCGGCGTGACCGTCATCCTTTCCTCGCATCTCTTGCCGGACGTGCAGCACGTGTGCGAACGGGTGGTGATGATCAACCGGGGCCGGGTGATTCGCGACGGGCTTCTCAGTGACCTAATGGCGCCGCAGGACCACCGTTTCGAGCTGCGGCTGCGCGACCTTGAACCCGAGTTTCTGGCGAACATTTCGGCGCGCGGCGTGAGCTGGGTGAAAGTCCAGCCCTCCGGCAATCTGCAGGTGACGCTGCCGGACGGCATGGGTACGGGCGACTTGTTTGAGGCGGCGAGATCGGTTGGGACGCAGGTGCGTCATTTCCGTCCGTCGCGGCAGTCGCTGGAAGAGGCGTTTATCGAAGCGATTGGGGAGGACTGAGTCGTGCCGGTCTATGAACAAACCTACCGCAACTATGAGGGCGGTCTGCGCCACCAGTTCAGATGGTGGATCGTGGTCGAACAGGAATTCCGCGTGCTCTCTCGCTCGCGCATCTTCAAGTTTCTGGTGCTGCTGGCGGGGCTGCACGTGATCTTCCGGGTCCTGCAGGTCGTGGGTTACGACGTGATCGTGCAGGATCCCAACCACCCGATGGCGCCGCTGCTGAAGAACGTGGAAGTCATTGTGGTGAACGCGCGCATGTTCTTTGAGTTCGTGCGGCTGCAGACGCCCCTGATGTTCATCACGCTGCTCTACGCCGGGTCGGGCATGATCTGCAACGACATCCGCAACAACCTGATGGAGATCTACTTCTCCAAACCGTTGCGCTGGTACGACTACGTTCTCGGCAAGGTGCTGGCCCTCATACTGCTGGGCCTTGCGCTGACCGCGCTTCCGGTGGCGCTCGTGCTGTTGCAGCACAACCTGCTGCTGCCCAGCATGCAGACGCTGAACGATTCTCTGTTCTGGGGGGGGGCCGCGATAGGGTTTTCGCTGGTGGTGGTGATACCGACGGCGCTGTGCATCCTCGCCTGCTCGGCGCTGATGCCCGGTCAGAATTATGCCGCCATCACGGTCTTCATGCTGCTCATCGCCAATTCGACCATGGCGGGCCTGCTCGCGGGCGCGCTGCGGGAGCGGAACTACCTGGTGCTGTCGTTTCCCATGGCGCTTGACCGGCTTGGACAGAGCCTGTTCCAGGAAACGCGGCTGCTGTTTGACCTGCGCTGGGAATGGTCTCTGGCGTACGTGGGGCTGACCTGCCTGGTTGCGCTGTTCATTATTATGTGGCGTGCCCGTCGGGCGGAGGTTGCGGCATGAGCGCTATTATCGAGGCCCATTCCCTCTCCAAGTGGTTTGGCG
>CAIJOU010000543.1 GCA_903822375.1 Candidatus Hydrogenedentota bacterium | reverse complement strand
ACGATGGGCGCACTGATGGCAATGTGCGCGACTGAAGGCATTCCGCCCGCGGGGTGCGACATATACAGCGACTCCTGGGAGGCGGTGGACATGCTCGGGCGGACCTTGCCAACCGCCGCCGAGACGGGACCGCCGCGGCCGGACCGCTTTGTGGGCATGTTCTATTTTCTCTGGCAGGGCCAGCACGGCCAGTCGGGCCCGCATGACAACAGCAAGATTCTGGCGGCCCATCCGGAGGCGCTGGACGATGAAAACAACCCGGCCTGGGGGCCGATGCACGCGTTTCACCACTGGGGCGAGCCGCTGTTCGGCTATTACCTGTCGGACGACGGCTGGGTGCTGCGGCGGCATGCGCAGATGCTGGCCGACGCGGAGGTGGACGTGGTCATCTTCGACGTGACGAACCGGTCGACCTATCCGGCGTGCTACACGGCCCTGTGCGAGGCGTTCATGGACCTCCGAGGACGCGGGGAGCGCACGCCGCAGATTGCGTTTCTATGCCCCTTTGGGGACCCTTCGCAAACGGCGCGGGAACTGTTCGACGCGCTGTACAAGCCGGGACGTTATCCGGAACTCTGGTTCCAGTGGGAGGGCAAGCCGCTAATCATGGCAGACCCGGCGCGGGTGGACGACGAACTGCGCGGGTTTTTCACGTTCCGCAAACCGGTGCCGTCATATTTTACGGGACCGGCCCGGCCCGACGAATGGGGCTGGCTGGAGGTGTTTCCGCAGCATGTGTTCCGCAACAGCCGCGGCGAGGCGGAGCAGATGACCGTGGGCGTGGCGCAGAACGCGGTGGACGGGCGGCTGGGTTCGCTGTCCGAGCCGGGCGCGTTCGGGCGCAGCTACCACAACGGTGCCTGGGACAAGCGGCCCAACGCGTCCCGGTACGGGTTCAATTTCGCGGAGCAGTGGGACCGCGCCCTGAAGGAGGACCCGCGCTTCGTGTTCGTCACCGGCTGGAACGAGTGGATAGCGATGCGGTTCAACGAATTCAACGGCGTGAAACGGCCGGTCATGTTCGTGGACCAGTTTAACCAGGAGAACAGTCGCGATATCGAGCCCATGCACGGCGGCCACTGGGACACGTACTATTACCAGCTGGTGGACTACGTGCGCCGGTACAAGGGCGTGCGGCAGCAGCCGAAGGCAGGGGAGAGCAAGAGCATCGTCCTCCAGGGCGGCTTTGAACAGTGGGATAGCGTTACCCCTGAATACCGCAACCACCGGGGCACATTCCATCGTGACCATCCGGGCTGGGGCGCGGCGGGGCGCTACACGGACGCGACCGCCCGCAATAACATCGTCCGCTGCAAGGTGTCCCGCGATGCAGAGAAGCTGTATTTCCTCGCGGAGACGGACGCGCCTTTGACGTCCAGCACCGACCCGGGCTGGATGCGGCTGTACATCAACCGTGACCATCGTGCCGACACAGGATGGGAGGGGTATGACTACATAGTGAACCGGGTGCAGCCAGAAGATGGACAGGCCGTGGTGGAGCGGTGCGCGGGCGGCTGGAATTGGGAGCGGGTGGGGACCGTGAAGATGGTTGTGAAGGACAACAGACTGCAGCTCTCGATTCCCCGCGAGATGCTGGGGTTGGTGCCGGAGGACAAGACCGATTTCCTGTTCAAGTGGGCCGACAACAACTGTGATAGTGGTGACATCATGGAGTTCACCACAAGGGGCGATGCGGCGCCGCCGGGCCGCTTTGCATATCGGTATTGGGAGTAGGGGGCATGTTAATGACACCGGTTTCATTTCAGCGGAGGACCACATAGATGTCCATGTTATTGGCCGTCCATATCGCTTTTATGGCCACCGCGCTGTCGCCTCCGGCCCCGCCCGCCGAGGGACTGCGGCTCTGGTTTGACGCCGCCGACAAGACCACGCTCAGCCTTGACGGGGAGATGGTCGCTTCGTGGAAGAGCAAGGCTCCCGGTGCCGAGCAGTCGGCGTTGGGTTCGGGAGATCACCGGCCGCGTTGGGTGGCGAATGAAGACACCACGCATCGTCCGGCCGTTTTCTTCGACGGGGACGACGATGTGCTGATGATTCCGGCGTTTGCCCAACAGGCGGACACATGGACCCTTGTCGTGGTGTGCGCACCGCAGCAGCCTGTCAAGGGCGGGGCGCTGTGCTCGGCGTGTCCGGTCCGGGGCGACGATTTCGATCCCGGCTTCACGGTGGATTTGTACCAGGCATCCGCCGCGTTTGACCAGATGAGCATCGAGGGTGCGGGCCGGATTGGCGGACAACGGGACCAGATGCTGAGCGGCTTTGCCTGCGGCGGTGCCCATGTGGTGGCCGTGGTGCGCGCGGCGGAGGAAGTCCGCCTGTACATCGACGGCAAGTTGGAAGGGACCCGTCCGGTCACCCCGGCGAAGACCATCATGGAGGAATTCCGCATTGGTGCCCGCTACTATGCCGGCGCGGAACGAAGCTATTTTCACGGCGAGATTGCGCAGGTGCTGCTCTATGACCGTGCGCTGGCGGATGCGGAGCGCGCGGCGGTGGAAAAGGTCTTCGCCGTGAGTGACGAGGAGCGCATCGCGGGGGAAACGAAAGCGGCGCAGGAAGAACTCGAAACCCGAAAATTAGTTGAGAGGGCGAAGGGT
>CAIJOU010000542.1 GCA_903822375.1 Candidatus Hydrogenedentota bacterium | reverse complement strand
CGATTCGCTGCGGTATTTCGTATTTCAAGGCGGTGCAGCCGGGCGACCTCCTTACCGCCACGGGCACCGAGCGCCATGCGGGCGGCCATATAGCCGAATACGACATCAACATCCGCAACGGGGCGGGGGACTTGGTCGCCTCCATGCAAGGCATGGTCTACCGCAAAAAGGACACCATTGCGCAGGCGCTGGAAGCGCGCCGTGCAGCGGAAAGAAGCGGGAAGAATCCAACCTGATCCGCACTGCTTGGACCAACTCCTCGGAAGATTGCATGTCGACTTTTTGCCCGCTGCCAGCGGAGTTCTGAAGGATGTTTATCGACGTCTTTCGTGGCACCCTCAGACCGCTCCGAAACGCAGTGAAGGCGCGGTTTGGGGGTGCTCTTCCGCAATGCACATTGGTCCAGAAGGGAGCACCCCCAAGTTCGAACTGCGTTCGGGCCTGAGGGTGCCACGAAGCCGCGCCTCAGTCCAGCCCGTAAACGCGCTTGGCGTTGTCGCAGAGAAACAGCCGCGCGGCCTCTTCGTCCAGACCGAGTGTGTCAAACCCTTCGAGGCAGGCGTCTGCCGTAAGCATGGGGAAGTTGGAACCGAAGAGCACTTTCTTGCGGCCGTGTTTGCGCATGTACGCCACCAGTTCGGCCGGATACCGTTTCACCTTGTAGGCCGACGTGTCGATGTACACGTTGGGATATTTCGTGGCCAGCGCAATCATTTCGACCGTCCAGGGGTAGCCGATATGGCCGCCGACGATAGTGAGTTCGGGGAAATCGAGCGCCACCTCGTCAATGTAGGGAATGGGCCGACCCGGCTCGGAGGGGCACATCGGACCCGTGTGTCCCACCTGGAAACACGCGGGCACGCCCAACTGCACGCATTCCGCATAGAGCGGATAATAGCGGCGGTCGTTGGGCGGCAGGTTCCACAACCATGGCAGCATGCGCAATCCCCGGAAGCCCAGTTCGCGCACGCAACGGCGTAGTTCGCGCACCCCCTCCATCGGCCGGTACAGATTCACCGATGCGATGCCCACGAAGCGGTCCGGATGAGCGCCGACGATGGCGGCAACCTCCTCGTTGGAAATGAGCGGCCCCTGTGGCCCATACCATGCGCAGAGCAACCCGCGCTTGACCCCGGCCTGGTCCATCGTGGCCAGTGTAAACTCCGCCGGAATCTCGGTCGGAATCGTTCCACCCAGCCACCGCCGCAGTGACTCGAACATGGGATTCATGATGAACACCGGCGTCGGGTGCTGCATCCATGCGTCGATGATGCCGTAGGGGGTGTTCATGACTGATCTCCTTTATGCCATCCTATCGCATGGGTCTGGAATTATCAAGACACTGTGGAAGCCGTAACCCGTTTTCGCACCAAGCCTTGCCCCGGTCGACATGTGCCGCGGCACATGCACGGATTCCGCATCGCTCCTCCACGCACGATGCCGGAACGCCCGCCTCCGTGCGCGGAAAACGGAGACCGTCCCGATGACGCTTGTATCCGTACGTCCCTATGCATAGCATAGACGCGCTGGCCGGGAAATTGGAACCATGAAAGGGAAATAGCATGGGTCTTCAGATGGCGATAATTCTTGATGCATATGGCAAGACCGGGGGGATGTGTCTGGGTTTTGTGCTGTTCTACGGCGCCGTCGCATGGCTTGCCTACAAACTCAACGTCGAAGACTGGGACTTCGAGATTCCCGCCCGGACGGCCTTCTGGGCCTGTCTGATCCCCGGCTTCATCCTTCTCGCCGTGTGCCTCATACTCATAGACAAGCCGCACTGGGCGGTGCCGGAAAAAACACTTCAGTGGATGTTCATGTTCTCCGCGTTTCTGGGCATCCCGGCTGCGCTGCCCTTCCTGGCGGGGGCCGCATGGGCGTCCGCCCTTCGCACCCAGGACGCGGCGGTCGAGGCATCTTCTCTCGCACTGGTCATGCTTGGCACCTTTGGGTTGGGCTGTGCCGCGTCAAACATTCACGATGTGGCCTGGTGCGCCGCGATCACCGACAATTTCACCAAGCACTTTGCGGCGGGATACGACCTGGACTACTTTGTCGCGTTTGGCGGCAAATTTGGCATTTCGCGCGAGGTGCTTGCGGACTACGCCACGCTTGGCCCTTGCGCCTTCGTCATGGTGGTGGGGGAACTGGCCGTTGCGGCGGCCTGTTTCATGCGGTTGTCCCGAATATCCGAGAATGGGTGAACCCTCCGCGACAGGTCCCATTTGGTTCGCCATGGTGCCCGCGCACTCCCGGACACGGACGGCAATTGGCTGCCACCCTATCCTTCGTCGAAAAGTTCATCCTTTCCAAGCAGCGTCTCCAGGCTCGTGTCCACGTGGTTCAGAAAGTCTCTCGTGACTTGGTAGTGCTCGGTCTCCCTGTAGGGCACCTTGCGAATGCCGTCTTCGGCGAGGAGGTATATGGTTGCGTTTGGGTAGGCCATCAGGATGGGAGAGTGCGTGGCGATCACAAACTGCGCTTTCTCACGGACCAACTTGTGAATGAGCGCCAGCGCGGACAATTGGCGGCTGGGCGAAAGCGCCGCCTCAGGCTCGTCGAGCAGATAAAGCCCGCCGCCGCCGAAACGTTCGGACAGTAGCGCCCAGAAAGACTCGCCGTGCGATTGCTCGTGGAGCGACCGGCCCCCATAGGAGGTCAGCATCATCGGGTCGGCGGCATCCAAGTCATCTATTTCCGTGGCCAGATTGTAGAAGCTCTCGGCCCGCATGAAATAACTGTCCCGGGGACGTTTCGCGCCGCGGACCAGCCGCAAATACTGGTGCAGCGGCGAATGGGTTTCCCGCGAGTGAAAGAGGAAGTTGCGGCTGCCGCCCTCGGCGTTGAGGCCCGCCGCCACCGCCAGCGCCTCCAGCAGTGTCGACTTGCCCGTGCCGTTTTCACCAACAAGAAACGTCACCCCCGGATGAAACGCAATCTCGTCCAAGTGCCGCACTGCCGGGATGTTGAACGGGTACTCGGCAAAGGACGGCACCATCTCGCGCTTGAGCGTCACGCTGCGCAGCATCTGGTACATGGTCGAGAACATTGAGATTCTTTCCACATCAGCCGGCCAGTGCAGCCCGCTTGTTTCTCAGCGCCAAACATGCATAGGATAGTCTGGCCGGTCGGGAAACAACAACCATTCGAGGGAGATGTCATGGGTATACGGTTGTCGATGGTTTTTGAAGCCTATACGAAGACTGCGGGCATGTGCCTGGGATTTGTAATCTTCTATGGCGCTTTTGCGCTACTGGCCTGGTTTCTCAAAGTGAAACGACTGAACTTCAACATTCCCGCACGGGCCGCCTTCTGGGTCTGCATGATTCCCGGATTCATAGTGCTCGCCGTCTGCCTAACGCTTATAGACAAACCGCACTGGCCCTATTCGCCTGAGACCCTCGAATGGATGTTCATGTTCTCCGCGTTTCTCGGCATACCCGCCGCGCTGCCATTGCTGGCGGGGGCCGTCTGGGCCTCGGCTTGTCGTCTGTTGAACACCCCCGTCAAGGCGGGTCCCCTTGTCCTGGTGATGCTGGGCGTTTTTGGACTGGGATGCGCGGCATCGAACATCCATGATGTCGTCTGGTGCGCCGCCATCACCGACACCTACGCCCAGCACAAGGCGGCCGGGTATGACCTGGACTATTTTGTGGCGTTCGGCAACAAGTTCGGTATTCCACGCGAGGTCACTGCGGACTACGCCACGCTGGGTCCCTGTGCCATGGTTATGGTCCTCGGGGAACTTGCCGTTGCCTTGGCCTGTTTCGCACGACTGGCAAAGCTGTCTTCCCCGAACAGGCCGTGATTGTGCAACAACGTAGACGCGGCATCCCTGCCGCGTTCTGCTCCGGTCCCGGGTCGTGAAAGAATGAGGCTGGAAGCCTCTTCTACTTTTCCAGCGCCTTGCGCAGTACCGGCTCGAACGCATCGGCCATGCGCTGGAATCCCAAATCGGTCGGGTGCGTGCCGTCCACGGTTGCCTCGCCGTCGCTGCCGAGCAGCGTTTCGCCGGGCAAATAGGACAGCCCTTGGATTCCCTTTTCCGTGAGCCGTTCAAAGGCCGCGCGTAGCGCCTTGTTCTTGTCCGTGTAGCCGGCACGCGCCCCCGGAAGGAATGCCCCTGCCTGGTACGATATGTTCTCTACGAGGACAATGGGCGTGTCTGGCCGCGCGGCGCGGAGCGCCGTGACGAAAGGTTCGGTCCGCTCGGTAATCATCTCGGGCGGCATGTTGGGGGCGCAGTCCAGCACGTATACCGCCGCGTCCACCTCCGCAATCAGTTTGCCCAGTTCGGCGTCCAGTTTCCCGTTCCCGGAAAAACCAAGATTGATCACCGGACGGTCCAGCCGACGGCCCAGTATGGCGGTGTGGGCCATGCCGGGACGGGAAGCGCAACCGCCCTGGGTGATCGACGTGCCGTAGAAGATAACCGGCTTCTCCTTGCCCGCGGGCCGCGCGGGAGCCTTCGACAGTGTCGCCGTAGGAGCCACGCCGATCTCCAGTGATTCGGTGCCATTGTAGAGCGGCAGATAAACCATGTATTCGCGGTTCCCGGCAGGAATGCCGGTCGCGAGCACTGCCTGCGTGCTTTGTCCGCCGGGCCGCCCATTGCCAATCCAACGCCACACACCATTGTCATTCACATACAGGTCCAGACCGCTCACACCCGTGGCAGGCATGTGCGGCATGGCCAGGTTGTCGTTCAGCACCTTCCAGCGCGCCGAAATCTTTTCCGCATCCGTACTGAAACGGACACAGATGCCCGCCGAGTGCCGGCTCAGGCTCCACACCGGGTCCGGCACAGCGCCTTTGGCGCGGACGGGCAGGCGGTCGTAGAACCGGTCCGTGTCCGTCCATCCCTTTCCCTCAATGGTAAGGCCCTTTGCGTCGTACCACAGCCATTCGCCACTGGTGTCTTTCGCGGCAAAGTTGGAGTCCAGCTTCTCAATGGCCGAAGGGCCCGAATCCGCGCCAAACGCAGGCAAGGCGGCAACACATGCCGAGACCAACAATGTGCAGAAGAGGAACTGATGAAGACCGGAGGGTACGCGCATGACATTCACCTTTCGTGTCCGTTGACAAACCGAACCTGATGCTATCACGCGGGCCGTCAACGGAGAAAACTGCATGTCCCTGCCTGTATGCGCGATTTCATCCTGGCCTGCGGTGTCACAGCCCTATAGCCAGACCTCCAAAGGCCAGCAATCCCACGGCCAACCCGCCGATAGTAACGCATCCAAAGGCGCCGCCGCCCACAGCAATCAGGCCGACGGAAAGCCCGCCGGCACTAATCCCGCCCACGGCGAAACCGCCCATCGCAAACACCAGTCCGAAGGCCACATCGCCGATGGCGATGATTCCCTTTGCCACGCCCCTACTTTGCGGGCTCATCGCAATATGCACCAGCGGAAGGCCGAACAGGCGGGTTGCTGAGACATACTCATAGCCGCCGTAACCTCTGTGTCCAAGGTACTGGTTGGTCGGCCCCGCGCCCGCCACCTCGTTCAGCACCGCATCCAGTGCACGGGCCGTGATGAATCCCTGGAACTTGGGCACGCCGAACAAAATCAGTGGGAGTGGGAGAACGCTTAAGAGGCAGACCCACACCATTTCCGGTTGTTTAGCCACCATAACCATAATCACGGCAACAATTACCGTCTCCGGTATCGCCATCACTCCCAGCAACAGGACGAGAAACCTGACGAGCGACCGCAGATTGCCCAGTTCGGCCTGCATCGTCAGCGACGAACCCGTCACGGTTATGCACCCCTTGGAAACCATCAGCAGCGGCTGCTTCTTGGTGTTCAGATAGGAAATCGAATTGGTGAACCACAATTGGTTCGCCGCAGGCGGCAACACCGTAAATCCCCGGGCGGAAAGTAGTTCCCGGGCATATTCCAGTGCCTTGGTTCCATCGCCGTGATAATCCACGCTGCCTTCATATTCATACGCCATTGTCCGCCTCTCCTTCGTCCGGACTAAGCTCCGGCATTTCCTTCCGCCGCCTGCGCACCGCCTCCCGCAGGATGTATTCGATCTGCCCGTTGAGGCTGCGGAGGTCATCCGCAGCCCAACGGTTCAACTCGTCCATAAGCTCCGGGGGAAGCCGCAGGAGGAATGACTTCTTCTCGGCCACGACAATGCCTTTCTAATGGTACAGCGTACCCGTGTTCACCACGGGCCGAACGGATTCATGGGCGCACAGCACCACCATCAGGTTGCTCACCATGGCGGCCTTGCGCTCGTCGTCCAGCGGGAACTGCTTGGACTCTTCCAGCTTGGCGATGGCCATTTCCACCATGCCCACCGCACCCTCAACAATGCGCGAACGCGCCGCGACCACGGCCTCGGCCTGCTGCCGCTGGAGCATCGCCCCGGCGATTTCGGCCGCATAGGCCAGATGGGCCAGCCGGGTCTCCTCGATCACCACACCCGCCGGGGCCACGCGCTCCTGCACCTCGACTTGGAGCGCCTTGGACACCTCATCGGTGCTGCCGCGAAGCGAGATGAGTTCCGTCGCGTGAAAGTCGTCATAGGGATAGGCCATGGCCATGTGGCGCAGCGCCGCCTCGCTCTGGATGGACACGTAATTCTCGAAATGGTCCACATCGAAGCAGGCCTTCGCCGCGTCCTCGACCCGCCAGACCACCACCGCCGCAATCTCAATCGGATTGCCGCGCAGGTCATTCACCTTGATGGTCGCCCCGTTCAGGTTGCGCCGTCGCAGGGAGACTTTCTTTTTCAAGTAGAACGGGTTGGCCCAATGAAACCCGCTCACCCGCACCGTGCCGGCATACTTGCCGAACAGCACCAGCACCGCCGCCTCATTGGGCTGAAGCGTGAAAAACCCGGCGGTGCAGATTACCCAGACGACCCCGGCCAGCACGGACAGGACAATCAGGAAGATTGCCTGCGATGTCAGTCCGACAACAAAGCCGGCGACGATAAGGAACCCCGCGACAAGGACCATTGTCAGTACTGCCCACCCATCAGACACTTGACGTTCGAGATCTTTCGATTCCATGCTATGGTCTCCTTTCAAAACCATATCAAAATGATATCACTCTGGAGCCGGATTGTCAAGAGCCGGGAATCACCGTTGGATACTGCGGGTTTGTGACTGAAGAGAGAGGGGCGGGAAGGTAAATAGAACAGGAGAGACTGATATGAGCATTGCGGACCACCTGATACCGGAATTCGACCACGAGATGGCCTCCACCCGAACGTTGCTGGAACGTTTGCCGGAGGAACAGAGTGCTTGGAAACCCCATCCAAAATCATTGTCGCTGGGAGATCTTGCCGTTCACATCGCCCGCATCCCCTTCTACTGCACCCTCATCGTTCATGAAAGGGCAATGGACTTAAACCCCGAGGGGGGCATGCCGTTCCCCAAGATACCCTTCACCACCACAGCAGCCCTGTTGACCCTGTTCGATGGCTACGTGCTTGATGCCCGGGCGTCGCTTGTTGACGCATCCGACAGTGAAATAATGGAAATCTGGACGCTCAAGAACGCGGGCCAGGTAATCTTCTCCATGCCGCGATTGGCGGTATACCGGGCCATGGTGATGAGCCATCTTATTCATCACCGGGGCCAGTTGACGGTGTATGCGCGCATGCACGACGTCCCGCTTCCCGCCATCTACGGGCCGAGCGCCGACACGCCCATGTGAGTCGCCCGTGAGGGCGTTGTCCAAGGGCTTGAAAGCGCCACCGACGGTTGACCGCCGAAGTATTCGGTGGTACACTTAAAGGCGTCAAGGTTATTGTGTCGGCCGTTAGGGGGCTAAAAAGCCGACGGACGATCAAAAGTGCGAAATGTGCCCATCTCAGAGGGAATTCAGAGACATGGCCCATTCCATATTCGAGCGTCTATTCGATGCCGTTGGGTTCGTGCGCGTTGGCACAAACGGCAACGGTGCCACCACGTCGCAACGCAAGGCCGCAATCCATCGTGTGGAAAAGGGGATTGCCGCCTACAACTCCCGCAAGTACAACGAGGCTGAGACTCTTTTTCGCCAAGCCATCGAGCAGGACCCCGGCTACGCGCGGCTGATCCTTTTACCCTCAGAGATCGG
>CAIJOU010000541.1 GCA_903822375.1 Candidatus Hydrogenedentota bacterium | reverse complement strand
TCCGGAGGTTCCCTACGGTCACCTCCGGCTATTCACATTGGTCTCTGGCGGGACCCGCCGGCATGGCCGCGCTTCGGTGTCATTCCCACGATCTGTGCAAGCGGTCAGGGCGCACTTTGCACGAAACGGACTTCGGCGGGGATGCCCAGGCGCGTCAGGAACTCGCCCTCGATCTGGCGCTGCAATTCGCCCAGGGGCCACATCATGTCGGAGAAGAGTTCCGTCGTAAGCTGCACGAAGATGACCACCTCGCTTTCTGAGACCTGCGTCCAGAAGTTGTGGTTTGCGGCGCGGGTCTGCGCGAGCACCTGCGCGATTTGCTCCTCGTAGAAAGGCGTCTCCTTGACGCGCAACCGCCCGTCGAGCCGGGCACCGGGAAGGATGGTCGCGCCGCTGCGCCCGCAGGCGCATTTGTCCGGTTTCATTTCGCAGGCAATGCGGGTCTGGTAGCGCAGGAGCGGCATGGCCTCGCGGCACAGCGTGGTGACCACCAGTTCGCCGTCGCAGACCTCGGCCAGGAAATGGTCCTCGTTGACGTGGAAGCGGCCCTCGGGGCACTCGACGCACAGCCCCGGGTCAAGCACCTCCTCGATGCCGAAATTGGACTGCACGCTGACCAGCAGGCCGGCGCTCAGTTCCTCGCGCTCGGCCGCGTCCACGGGCCGCGACAGCAGCACGGTGCGCAGGTGGAACGACTGCGGATCGATGCGCCGCTCGTCCATGACCCGCATGAGTTCGCGGGCGTTGACCGGCGTGGTGATCAGCGTGGTCGGGCGGTAGTTCTGCAGCATGGCCAACTGCGAGTCGATGTGGAACGGCTCCTCGGCGATGACCGACGCCTCGATCTGCTCCGCGCCGAGCACATAGCCGAGCGCGCCGCGGTAGAAGCCCGCGCCGAGGCACACCTGGATGACGTCGTTGGCGGTCACGCCGCTGGCGACCAGCTGCCGCGCGGCGAGGCGGCCCCACTGGGCCAGGTCGTTGCGCGTGTGGCCGATGACCAGCGGCTTGCCCTGCGCGCCCATGGTGGAGTGCAGCCGGATGACCTCGCGCAGCGGCAACGCGAACATGCCGTAGGGAAAGCTCCCGGCCATGTCCTCGGGCGTGGTCATGGGCAGCTTCGCCATGTCCTCCAGCGATTCGACGCGCACGTCGCCGATCTGTTCACGGCAGCGGCGCACGTTGCGCTTCAGCCGGACCAGCAGCGCCTGCACCCGCTCCAACTGGAGCTGATCGAGTTCCGAACGCGGCATCAGCTCGTAACGGCGTTCGAACACACTCA
Source organism: Candidatus Hydrogenedentota bacterium (assembly GCA_903822375.1). GTDB lineage: Bacteria > Hydrogenedentota > Hydrogenedentia > Hydrogenedentales > CAITNO01 > CAITNO01. Next base: position 5,662 of record CAIJOU010000541.1, on the reverse strand, counting down.
TTCCCAGACCTCCTTGTAGCCTTTGCCGAGGTAGGCCCGCCGCACCTCGGGATTGCTCATCAGATCGCGGGCTTCCCCCTCCATGATGATCTCGCCCGTCTCCATCACGTAGGCGCGGTCGGCGATGCCGAGCGTCGCCACGGCGTTCTGTTCCACCAGCAGCATGGTCACGCCCAATTCCTTCATCTTCAGAATCTCGGAGAAGACCTCCTTGACCATCAGCGGCGCCAACCCCATCGAGGGCTCGTCCAGCATGAGCAGCTTGGGACGCGTCATCAGCGCGCGGCCCAGCGCCAGCATCTGCTGCTCGCCGCCCGACAATGTGCCCGCGAGCTGGTTGATTCTCTCGCGCAGGCGCGGGAAGCGGTCCACGACAATCTCCAAATCCATGCGGCGGTCTTTGTTGTGGTAGCCGCCGATGAGCAGGTTCTCGCGCACGGTCATCTCGGCAAACACCTGCCGCCCCTCGGGCACCAGCACCATGGAATTGCTCACGCCGTGCCACGCGGGCAGGCCCCGCGTCGGCCGGCCGTTCACGTGAATCTCGCCGCCCCAGGGGACAACGAGTCCGGCGAGTGATTTGAGCAGCGACGACTTGCCCGCGCCGTTGGCGCCGAGCAGGCCGACGATCTCGCCGGCGCACACGTGCAGGCTCACGCCGCGCACCACCTCCAGGCTGCCGTAGCCGCAGCGGAGGTTGCGCACTTTAAGCAACATGTTGGGCATCATCACCTTAACTGTCTTCTCTTGTTCTTAATCTTGCTCTTGCTCCTAATCTTGCTCGTGAGTTGCATCGGTTCTCGTCATTTCATTAGCACCAGACTGGAGCAAGATTAAGATTAGGAGCAAGAAGCTTTGCGCTTGTCAACTTAAGTGCTGATCATCACCGAGATACACCGCCACGACCCGCGGGTCGTTTTGAATGGCCGAGGGGGGGCCCTGTGCAATGGGCGTCCCCTGGTACAGCACCACGATATCGTCCGAAATGTCCATCACCAGCGACATGTCATGCTCGACCAGCAGCACGGTCACGCCCGCCCCGCGCATCTTCTGGATGAGCGCGCCGAGGTCGCCGGTCTCCTTGTTGTTCAGGCCGCTGGCGGGCTCGTCGAGCAGCACCAGCGCCGGGTCCGTGGCCAGTGCTCGTGCCAGTTCCACCATGCGCCGCTGCCCGAAGGTCAGCGACCCCGCCGACGCCTCCGCAAGCGGCGCCAACCCCACAAAGTCCAACTGTTTCAGCGCCGCGTCACGGATGGCCCGCTCCTCACGCTGCTGCCGCGGCAGACGCAGGCAGCACGCGGCGATTCCGGCCCTGGTCCGCACATGCTGGCCGACCATCACGTTTTCGATCACGCTCATCTGCAGGAACAGGCTCGGGTTCTGAAAAGTGCGCGCAATGCCGGCCCGCGCGATCTGGTACGGGCGCAGCCCGTTGATGCGCCGGTCCCTGAAGCGAATCTGTCCGGTCTCCGTGGACAGCAGGCCCGACACCATGTTGAACAGCGTCGTCTTGCCCGCGCCGTTCGGCCCGATGAGCGCCTTGATCTGGCCCTCAGCGACGGTGAACGACGCCTTGTCCACCGCCACGAGGCCGCCGAAGCTCCGCCGGACGTTTTCCACCTCAAGCAGCGCCATGGGGCTTCCCTCCCGACGGCCGCAGCCGGAAAAAGACCCGCCGCACCGCCATGCCCAGCGGCTTGAGCGGGCCTTCGGGCGCGATGGAGATGATCACGATGAGCATCGTGCCGAACACGGCATTGTCATAACTGCCGAACCAGTCGCGCAGCGACAGGTAGTTGATGAGTGTGCTGATGACGGCCACGCCCCACAGGTTCGCCATGCCGCCCGCCGCCGCCAGCGCCACGTAGCGCACCGACTTGAGCGCGCTGGCCTCCGACGGGCCGATGCCGCCCGTGTAGTGCGTGAAGAACACGCCGGCGGCCGCCGCCAGGATCGCGCTGAGCACGAAGGCGCGGAGTTTGTACGAGGCCGTGTTGATGCCCATGGCGTTGGCGGCCGTCTCGCGGTCGTGGATGGCCAGCAGCGCGCGGCCCACGCGCGAATGCACAAGGTTCTGAAGGAGCAGCAGCACGGCCAGCACCAGGCCGCAGGCAATATAGTAGTTCTGGACGCGCAGCGCCGTCTTTCCCGATACGGTCAGCACGCCGAAGAGGGACCACTCGGGCACGCTGGTGATGCCGTCCGCCGCGCCCGTGACCGTGCTGCCCAGCAGTATCTTGTAGACGATCAGGCCAAAACCGAGCGTGGCCATGGCGAGGTAGTGGCCCTTGAGGCGCAGCGCCGGATAGCCGATGAGCACGGCCACCACCGCCGTGAGGGCCATGGCCGCGAGAAACGCCGCCCACGGCGTCACCACCATCACCTGCGCACCAAAGAGATCCTCCTTGGCGACAAAGACGTGCGCGGCCTTGAGCAATCCGACCCAGGCCGTGTCCTTGAACGGGGAAAAATCGCGGGTCGTAAGCACGGCGGTGGTGTATCCGCCAATCGCGAAGAACCCGCCGTGCCCCAGTGAAACCTGGCCCGCGTAGCCCATCACGAGCCCGAGCCCGATGACCACGAGTGCGTAGTAGAGCGCCATGGTGAGCTGGGTCAGACAGAATTCCTGTCCGGTGGCGCGCAGGAAGATCTGCACGCCGACCATCGCGGCGAGAAGCAGCAGGACAACTATGAAACGCCTGAGCTTCACGTCAGAACTCCCGGACGCCGTCGCCGGTGGGCGAACCAAAGAGCCCCTGCGGCCGCACGAAGAGCACCAGTAGCAGCACCGCGAACGCGGTCACGTCGTTGTAGGCGGCCGGCAGTTTGCTTACACTGAACGCCTCCAGCACGCCGACAAGCAGTCCGCCCGCCACGGCGCCCATGGGGTTGCCCAGCCCGCCCAGGATGGCTGCCGCGAAGCCCTTGATGGCCAGCGGCCCGCCCATTTCATACTGCGTCATGGTGATCGGTGAAATGACACAGCCCGCCAGCGCGCCGATGCCGGCGCTCAGGCCGAACGAAAGCGTGCGCAGGTTGGCGATGTTGATCCCCGACAGCATGGCCGCCTCGGGGTTGGACGAGCAGGCCCGCATGGCGCGGCCCTGCAGCGAGTAGCGCAGGAAGGCGTGCAGCAGCACGAACACCACGGCGACCGTGCCCAGCACCCACAGCACCTGCGGCGAGATCGTCGCGCCGAAGACGGCCACCGATGAAATCTCCTTGCCGGTGAAGTACGGAAGGGAGCGCACTTTCTCGTCCCACAGATGCAGGGCGATTTCCTGAATCACTATCGACAGGCCGATGGTGATGATGACCATGTGCATGATCGAGTGGCGCCGCAGCCTGCGGAAGAAGAGCACTTCAAGCAGGCAGCCAATCAGCGCCACGAGAATGACCGCGCCCGTGATCGCCACCGGAAGCGGAACGTAAAAGGACAGGGTCACCGCGATCATTCCGCCGAGCATCACAAACTCGCCCTGCGCGAAATTGAGCACGCCCGTGGCGCTGAAGATCAGGTTGAACCCGATCGCCACGATGGCGTAGATGCTGCCCTTTGTGATGCCCGAGAGCAGATATTGCAGTATGAGATCGCCGCTGCCCATGACCTTCTTCCGTAAACGAAAGCCCCGGCCAGTACCAGCAACCGGAGCTTTGGATTACCCAACGCCTTAACCAACACGCATATCCGCCGCTGGGGACTGGCGCCTGTTTCCGCCAATAGCCCAGAGCATTTCAACGCCAGCCTGCGCCGGAAACAGGTGCCTGTACCCGGGTCCCCCAGTCTACTTCTTGTAGAGGGTGATCTTTCCGCCCTTGACAGTCATCATCTCGAAGGCGTCCAGCGCAAGCCCGGTGTGGTCCTGCGGCGTCATGTTGAACACGCCCGCCGTGCCGACCAGACCCTTCAGGTTCTCGATGGCGTCCCGCACCTTGTCGCGGTCCGTCGAGTTGGCTTTCTTGATCGCCTCGGTGACGATGAGGACCGCGTCATAGCCGTGTCCGCCGAAGGTGCTCACGTCCTCCTTGTACAGCGCCTCGTAGTCCTTCTTGTACGCCGCCAGCACCTTCTTCTGCGGGTTGCTGTCCGCCAGTTCGTCCACCACCAGCAGGCGGCCCGCCGGGAACAGGGTTCCCTCCGCCGCCTCACCCGCCGCCGCCGCGTACTTGGGATTGCCGAAGCCGTGGCTCTGGAACAGCGGGATGTTGAGCCCGAGCTGCTTCATGTTCTTCGCCACGATCGACTGCGCCGGCACGATGGACCAGTTGATGACCGCCTGCACGCCCGCCGTGCCCTTCACCTTCGTGAGAATGTCCGTCAGGTCGGTTGCCTGCTTGTCATAGACCTCGTTGCAGAGAATCTCGATGCCCGCGGCCGCCGCCATGCCCTCCACCTGTTTCTTGCCCGCGCTGCCGAAGCCGTCGTTGCTGCTCAGCATCGCGACCTTGGAGATGCCCTTCTCCTTCATGGTGTTGAAGATCCACGTGACCGCCTGGCTGTCCTTCTGGGGGGTCTTGAACACGTACTTCGCGACCGGATTGACGATAACCTCCGCCGCCGCGCAGGAAACGAGGATCATCTTGTTCTCCTCGCACAGGTTCTTGATCTGCATCGTCTCGCCGCTCGTCGACGGGCCGATAATCGCCAGAACCTTCTCCTCCTCGATCAGCTGCTTGGCGAAGGACACGGCCTTTTCCGGGCTGCCCGCGCTGTCCTTGATAATCAGTTCGACCGGCCGGCCCAGCAGGCCACCCTCCTTGTTCAGCTTTTCGACCAGCATCTTGGCCGTCTTTTCCTCGGGCGCGCCAAGGAAGGAGGCCGGCCCCGTCACCGAGAAGATCGCCCCAATCTTGATGGGTTCGCCCTTCTTTTCCGCCGCCACCGCCGTCGGCATGCACAGTAGCATGCCCACCAGGCACGCACCCAACCCAACCAGCACCAGCTTTTTCATCGGGATATACCCTCCGTTTGTCTGTGTCCCTACCGACTGTTAAGTAGAATTCCCGCAAACGCTTGTTTCCGGCATCCGCCCAAAGGTGTCCCGTCCCGTCTCCCGCCGCCTGGACGCATTGCGGATACAGAGAACGAAAACACCTCAGAGTCGCAGGAAGAGGATAATTTAGCAGCTTGCGTATTGCAAGTTTTTTCAAATTACGGAAGAAATCCCGTATTGTGCGAAATTCCGAAGCGGGAAGCGCTGGACCGGACGGAAAGGCCCGTAGAGGTCTGGCGCGTTATGTCAGGGCGGGAAACCCTCCCGCACCCCGGGAGCTTGACGCGATTTTCGGCCGGAAACCCGGCCCCAGTCCCCCGGACGGCTAGCGGAGTCCCGTCATGGTGCAAACACCGAAGAACAGCAGGGGGATTAGAAAGAAGACCAGCAGGCCCGAGCCGTAATAGGTGCTCCCATCACGGAAAGAGCGTATGGTCCGCCTTATCCAGTGTATCGCCGCGAGAAGGATAAGTATGCACAAGCCCAAAGGAAAGACCACCTTCACCAATACAACAGAAGACGCAGGCACGGGGGCGTTCAGCAGGGCTATCCCGATGGCAACTGCAACGCCCATGAGCAGAATGTACACAAAACCCGTGAAGCACCCCGTCATAAACTCCGGCACAGGCTCTTGCTTGTCCATGTTTTCCATGTTGTCCATGACATCC
>CAIJOU010000540.1 GCA_903822375.1 Candidatus Hydrogenedentota bacterium | reverse complement strand
GATTAGAATGTTCCGGTAAATATTTCTTTGCATGAGTTGCTCCACTCGGCCCGTTTCGTGATCCCTGTGAATCTGATCACGCCCGATTGTTTATTTCGCATTTTCTTTCGGCATAACCTGCGCAATGGCGCCCCGCACAAACTCCATCGTCACGTTCTCATCCACACGCAGCACAACGCGGTCCTCGGAGAGGCCAACCACCGTGCCGCAAATGCCGCCCGTCGTGATAACCGCATCGCCCTTGGCAACGGCGGCAAGCATGGCGCGGCGCTCCTTCTCACGCTTCTGCTGGGGCCGAATCATGAGGAAATACATGATGGCGAAGAAGATAACTATCATCGGCAACATGCCGGTCAACGGATTGGACGGTGCCGCGCCGGGTTGTTCCGCCGCGCCCTCCGCTGCCTGGGTCGCCTCTGTCTGCGCAAAAAGAAGCCTCCACACGGTGGCTTTCCTCCATTTCGGGTTGCGTCTCGAAAACCGGACGACTATGCCTCGTCACGGCCTGCGTAAGACTCAAGAAACGCCTGCTTGAATGATCCGAACCGCCCCTGCCGGATGGCGACGCGGACTTGGGCGGACAATTCTAACATAAAGAAAAGGTTGTGTAAAGTGTTCAGACGCAGCGCCAGAATCTCTCCCGACCGGAACAGGTGGCTCAGGTAGGCACGGCTGTATTTCCGGCATACCGGGCAGCCGCAGGCCGGGTCCAAAGGCCCGAAATCCCGTGCAAACTTGGCGTTTTTGATGTTGATTCGCCCTTGGGAAGTGAACAGGCTGCCGTTGCGCGCGTTTCGCGTCGGCATGACGCAGTCGAACATGTCCACGCCCCGGCCCACGGCATCCAGAAAGTCTTCCGGCGGCCCCACCCCCATCAAATACCTCGGTTTTTCCTCGGGCAGCAGCCTCGCCGTCCAGTCCACCACGGCCGACATTTCCCCCTTGCCCTCGCCCACGCTCACCCCGCCGATCGCGTAGCCGGGGAAACCGATATCCACCAGGCCCGCAGCGCATTCCTGGCGCAGGTCCTCGTAGGTGCTGCCCTGAACAATGCCGAAAAGCGCCTGCTGGGAGGCCTCCCGCTCTTCCCACCGTGCCTTGCATCTCTTTGCCCAGGCCAGCGTCATGCGCATGGACTTCTCGGCCCGGTCCCGCGGTGCGGGATACTCGGTGCACTCGTCGAAACACATTATAATATCGGCACCGATGCTGATTTGAACGTCCATGGCCTTTTCAGGCGTAAAAAAGTGGCGCGACCCGTCCAGATGGCTCTGGAAGGCCGCGCCCTCTTCAGTCACTTTATTCAATTCGGACAGGCTGAATATCTGGAAACCGCCCGAGTCGGTCAAAATCGGCCGATCCCACTGCATGAAGCGGTGCAATCCGCCCGCCGCCTCCAGCGTGTCGGTGCCGGGTCGTAAATACAGGTGATACGCATTGGACAGGATAATCTGCGCGCCAATATCGTGCAAATCTTCGCTGGACAACGACTTAACAGTCCCTTGCGTGCCCACCGGCATGAAGATGGGCGTTTCCACCTCGCCATGGGGCAGCCGCAATCGGCCTGTTCGGGCACAGGTTGCCCCGTCCCGGGATTCCACCTCAAATGTCATCGCACACTGCATAGAAACTCGGCGTTCTGGCGGCCGGGCCGCCGGACAGTCTTCAGAAAAGGGCTATTTGGCGGCGGGAACGGTTTTCGGCACCACCACGTCATAGTTCGGGTCGGCCTTCAGCGGACCGTCGCCACGAACCCACTTGATATTGTCCACGATTACCTTCTGGAAGGTTTCCGCATTCCAAACGTCGTCGCGGTGGCCAAGGGCATTGTAAAGCACCCGGCCGTCGCCATAGGAGCGGCACCAGATGATCGGGTAGTCGGGACGGTTGTACTTTTCCTGTTTGGCACGCTCCGCGCCAATCTCCAGCAGTGCGAGCACGTGCATCTTGGCCGTGTTCAGGTTCTTCGAGATGTACCACTCGTCAGCGAAATTCCAGTCCGCCGGAATGTCGGCAATCGCCGGGTGGCCCGGGTCGACCGGCTTCACTGTCGCCTTGAACTGCGCGCCGTGGGTGTCAAACTCGCCGCCAATCATCTCCACGAACGGCGTAAGTTTGTCGCCGTCGCTGTG
>CAIJOU010000539.1 GCA_903822375.1 Candidatus Hydrogenedentota bacterium | reverse complement strand
TGAAGAGACGCGACTTTCTCATGATTGCGGGGCTGGGGGGTGCGGGACTGTTTGCGCCCGCCGCCGCCCGGGCGCGGGTGTCTGAAGTGAAAGAAGACAGGTTCCCACAATTTGCCCCCACGGGCGACCGGTTCCGCTTCGCCCTATTCGCCGACCCACAGGTCGGCCACGGTGACGACCCCAACCCGGTGGCGGTCAACGCCCGGCGCACGCTGCGGCTGGGCGTTGAGGAAGTAAACGCCATGAATCCCGCGCCGTTGTTTGCCGCGTTTCTGGGGGACTTGGTGAATGTCTTTGACGATGCGTCCGTGGCCACTTTCGAGGGATGCATTGCCGGACTGAAACCAATGCCGGTGCTGGTTCACGGGAACCATGACACACGGCCGCCCTTTGACGGATTCAGGGCACTGATGGGGCGGGTTTGCGGATTCGACGCCGTTTGCTACTCCTTCGATGCGGGCAAATGGCATTTTGTCGTTGTTCCCTGCAACCTCGCGGGCGGTGATCCGGCCTATGAGAAGGCCGAAAGAGAGGTGTTCGCCTGGCTGGAAGCCGAACTTGACGTGAATCGCGACAAGCCGACCATGGTGTTCAACCACCTGCACCTGATGCCGCAGGGGCTCACCCAGTTGGAGTGGTACTGCTTTCCATTGAGAATGCGCCGCAGACTGCTCGACCTCTTCGCGAAGCACGGCAATGTGCGCTATTACTTCAACGGCCACGTGCACAACGGCATCAAGGCCTCTGTGAAGACCTCCTGGCAATACCAAGGCACGACGTTCATCACCGTGCCCACCGGCACGCAGTCGCGCAATTTCGGAGAGGAATATCCCGGCTTTGAACAAGGGCTCGAGACCGGGGGGTATTATCTTGTGGTTGATGTGGACGGCGAAACGGTGAAGTTGACGGGACGGCTGGCGGGCAAACCGGAAGGATACTATTACCCTGACAAGTTGAGGGCGTTTGGGGAGGAGATTGAGCCGCGCTGGCTGACGAAAACGACAGACTTCTCCCCCGCGCCCAACCTTAGGAATGGCGGGTTCCAGAACGGCCTTCAGGGTTGGCGGGCCTGTTACCGCTACCAGTCGGATATGAAACCCGGGTTTATGTGTGAGCCCGCAAATCGCGGGGGACGCAGCGCGGTGCAGATTCTGACGCGCACCAAGGAACCGGTGTTCTGGGCCAACGACGAAATGACCGAATTGTACCAGACGGTTGCCTCCCCGGCGGGTTCGGCCCCTGTGCTGCGCGCGTCCTACTGGATAGACAACGCCGTGCGCGACGGCGGCGGGTATGTGCGGCTCAACGCAATGATGGACAACACGTTCCTGTTCACGATGATGTTCCGCTGGGGCCGCAAGTACGAACGGTATGCGGACATCCTGGTGCGCGCCTTTGCCAACGAGTTGTATGGCGAACCCAAGGGCTGGACATGGCTTCAGGAAATGGGACGAAAGAAACAGGGTCTGTTCTGGGAAATGCCGGATACACCCGACTGCTGGCATCAGCTCGATGTGAGCCTCGCGAATCTGTATGATCAGGCGCTTGGTTCAACCGGCGCCTTTGCAGCGTTGGGCGTCACCAAATGGCATGTGGGCCTGGGAACATGGGTCACGAACAGGGAAGGCGCGGTCAGCGCCGCCTGCTTTACGGACGTCGCGCTGCGCGTTGGATCTGCGACAACGTCCACGGTCGACGGCATGCCATTGGTGGCGGACGGCAATGTGTTCGTGACGGAGTTTGGCCAAGACATTGAGGACCGCGTCTCGAAGAAGAGTCAGAACAAGGCGAAGAAGAAACAGGGTTGAGCATAACGGGAGAATGGAGAGCATGCATAACGGGCGAATCGTTGGGAATTTTTGTAAAGCCGCGCTGGCGGCGATTCTGCTGACGGCACAAATTGCGGTGTTCGCCGCCGACCCGGTTGTGTCGCCGCAGACGGAGCCGCCCAAGCAGGCAGCACCTGCCGCGAAGGATGCTGCGCCGATATCGGCGGCCAAGGAGTCCGCCGTGGCCAAGGACGACCTCGCGCTGAAGAGCAGGGGCGCCACGGTGAAAGTGGACAGCGAGCAGGAGCCGGGCTGCGCCGAAAAGGTGATTGACGGCATCATTGCCGGCGAAAAGGATTTCAGCAATTGCTGGGCGGCCTCCCTGGAAAAGGGCCATGCGCACTGGATTGAGGTATATCTGCCCAAGCCGGAGGTGGTGGACCGGGTGTTGATCCACTTCGCCGACCCGGCGGTGCATCCGGTCTGGTTCGAGGGCTTTGTAATGCCCGAAGGCTCGGACAAGTGGGAGGAAGTGTTCGGTATCGTGGGTTACAAGGACCCGCATTCCTTCGAGGGTGTCATCCAGCCGCAACCCATCACCGGGTTCCGCATGCTCATCTACGAATCGGCCAGCGACGCCGTGCCGAACGCGACACAGGTCAGCGAGATTGAGTTGTTCCCGCCGAAGAAATAGGTGGCGCGACAGGATCCCCCTCGCACGGGTCGGCGACGAAGAACACGTTTCCAAGACCGCCGCAATCTACCATACTGACTTCTGACCAAGTTTTGCTGGGCACATCAAAGGCGCAAAATTCCATTGGAAGTTGAGCGCTAATGGCGTTAAAGAAAAGAAGCTTTGTCCCATCAGGGGTTGGATAGGCCCTCTCGATATCGTTCATTCCACCCGCCATGCGAGGCTCCGTATTCGGATCATTCTGTTCGGCAGTGGTCCTTGTGTCCATTTTTGTGAAAAGATCCGATCGATACAGGTTGGCCAAGGTTCTTATCACTGTAGGCTCGCCTAGGGAAACGGCACATAGATCATTCTTGCGGGAGCGATAAAACACGTCCCTTCCCGCGCG
>CAIJOU010000538.1 GCA_903822375.1 Candidatus Hydrogenedentota bacterium | reverse complement strand
GTGCGCAGCTTCAAACTCGACGAGTGCGACAACCAGCCGAACAAGAAGGACCCCTGGTCCTTCCCCGAACTGAGCGCGTTCCCTTCCGGCATGGACGGCGAGCAGATGCACTGCCTCTTCGGCACGCTCTACCAGAAGACGCTCAGCGATGTGTTTCGCGCGAACAACCTGCGCACCTACGGCAAGGTGCGCTCGTCGCACGCACTCGCCGCGCCGCTGCCCTTCGTGCTCTACAGCGACCACTACACGCACAAGGATTTCATTCGCGGCATTGCCAACTGCGGCTTCTCCGGCATTCTGTGGCAGCCCGAAGTGCGCAACTGCGACTCCATTGACGACCTCATGCGCCGCGCCGAAACGGTCATCTTCGCGCCGCAAACGGTCTTTGATTCATGGTTCCTCAAGCTGCCCCCATGGATGCAGATCGACACTGACAAGAACAACGCCGGCGAACTGCTGCCCAACTGCCAGGAGGTTGAGGCCAAGATTCGCACGCTCGTAGAGTGGCGCATGCGGCTGATCCCCTATCTATATTCCGCCTTTGCCGATTACGCGCAGAGCGGCGAACCGCCCTTCCGGGCGCTGTGTCTGGACTGGCCGCAGGACAAGAACCTTCGCGATATGGACGATGAATACATGATGGGCCCGTCCATGCTCGTCGCTCCCATGACCAAGGAGCAGACGACGCGCAAGGTCTACCTGCCCGAGGGCGACTGGTATGACTTCTGGACCAATGCCAAGTATGAGGGCGGCAAGGCCCATGACATCACCGCATCCGTGGATACCATTCCCGTTTTTGTGAAGTCCGGCTCTATCATCCCGCTGGCCGACCCGGTGGAGCATGTCACGCCGGAAACGGTCTTTAACCTTGAGGTGCGGGTCTATGGCAAACATCCCGCCGTCTTCACGCTTGTTGAGGACGACGGTGTCAGCATCACCGGACCGTCCAACCGCGTCACCCTGCAGTACAAATCCGGCTCGGCGGGCAAAGTGGACCGCAAAGGCGATTTCCAGGGCGAACGTTACACGGTCAAGGAATGGAAAACAGTGGGAGATTGATTTCTCTCAAAGACGGATGGCGTTGAACATGGACATACAGGATACACGGGATTAAGAAGATAGTATGAGATTGCCTCATCCTGTCCATCCATGTTTATAGACTGTTCTTCTTCGTGCCCTTCGTGCCTTCGTGGTTCAATATTGGAGGTGGCCGCGGTTTACGCCGGTTACGGCGTTTTCCAATCATCCGACGCGCAAAGGTCCGGAATGCCGATGTCCGCCACGACCAGCCTTCCCACGTAATGCTCCGCCTCGGGGACAAGCAGCCCCTTCTTCATAAACGCGAACGTCACGGTCACATCGGCCCGGATGCACGCGCCGCAGGGTTTTCCGGTGTCGGCGTCCAAGCCCGACGGCAGATCTACTGCAATGGTCACCGGGTTCCGCGGCCATGCCTCGATGACCGCCCGCGCCGCACCCCGCACCTCGCCGGAGATGCCCGTGCCGAGCAGGGCATCGACCAGTATGGCGCAGTCGGCGAGGTCCGCCACGGCCTGTGCCGCCGTTTTTGCCTCGGGCGCAACGACCATGTTCCCGCCCAGCCGTAGGTAGACGTTCATGAACGTTTTCGCGTCACCGGTGATATGTTCCGGCTCCGCGACCAATACCACGGTGGGCTCCAGCCCCGCCAGCAGCGCGAACCGGGCCACGACGAACCCGTCACCGCCGTTGTTGCCCTTGCCGCAGACAATGCCCACGGGCTCGCCGGTGATTTCACGGAACACCGCAGCCCCGGCGTTGTCCATGAGCACGGCCCCGGGGATGCCCAGTTCCTCAATACAGCGCCGGTCGGCCTCGCGCATTTGCGCCGCGGTTAGGACGATCATGGGAGATTCCTCCTGTATATTCGGGTACAGGCACCTGTTCCCGATTCGGTGTTTCGTTGGCAATGACCGGTCGTGAGCGGGAACGGGAGCCAGTCCCCTTGGAGCCAATGCCACCGCTTGGGGACTGCCACCATTTCCAGCCAAGCGCCTGACTTTGCAATCGGGGCTTTTCGATGGAATTGGTGGCTGTACCCGTGCCCGCGCTCAACTGTCCGCTCGCCGCGTACGCTCAGTACTGCACGCGCACGCGATAGGTCATTTCCACCGTCTCGCCCGCCTTCATGGGCAGGCTGAACACGGCGGTTTGCGCGTCCTTCTTCACAAAGTCCGCGGATTTCTCAATGATGTTCCACATGCCCGGCATCGGCTCGACCACATCCAGCGTTATCGGCACTTCCTTGTGGTTGCGCACCGTGATGCGGTACGCGGACTCCTGCGAGGCCGGTCCCAGCACCTTGAAGTCCGTCTGGATACGGTCGGCCACCACGTCGAAGGCCTTGCCCATGCGCAGGCGCACGGTCTCATCCTTCGCCGTGTGCTTGATCCGGTCCTCGCCGGAGAACTGGTACATGTCGGAGCTGTCCTTCTGATAAATGCGCATCACACCCTCGGGCAGCGGCATGCCGAGCTGGTTCTTTTCCTTGTTCTCGAAGGTCAGGAACACGTCCACGTTCTGGTCCTTGATGGGCTCTATCTTCGAACTGTAATAGGCAATATCGCCGCGGAACTCATAAACCTTTTTCACGCCGATGTTCGTGCCCGACAGCAGGCTTACCTGCTTCGACTGGTTTTCCTTGATGGTCGTGCGCCGGGGAAGCGTGTACAGATGGTATTCGGCGAAGGACTCCTCTGCCATCGGCGCGGGGACGGGTGCCCTTGCCATGCCCGGTGCCATGGCGTCAAAGGCCAAGTTCATCACCTGGGGCTGCACGATATTCACCTCGCCCGCCACCAGTTTGAGTTGGGCCTTGTTGTACGCGGCACCCGACTGGTTGTTGAGCGTGACCCAGCCCTCGATGTTCATCTGGGTCTCTTCTTTGTTCATCGTCAGCACATAGTCCGCTTTCCACGACATGCCGCTTGTCAGGTAGGTCGCCTCGACCTCGTGGTCCGCGCCCCGGTTGTCGAGCAACCAGAGCAGCGTGGGCTTGGCGATTAGTTCCTGCGGCAGTTCCGGCAGCACCACCTGTCCGGGGTAACCCAGGTAAATCTTGCCGTCCACCTCGTACACCGCACCGTTGTTGACGCTGAGCAGCTTTGCCTTCTGTTCCAGAAAGTCGATTTCCTTGCTTTTGTTGACCAGCGTCACTTCCTTGCCGACGTATTTCTCCAGGAGCTTTTCCGGACTCATCAGGTCGTATTCGTAATTCTGCTCCAGGATGTGCAAATTGCCCGCATCGTTCAGCGACACCAGGCTGACCGTCTCCGGCTGTATTTTTTCCGCCACGTCCATGAACTTCAGCGTCAATTCGCCCGGCGCCAGTTTGATCTTGCGCCGATCACGCACCAGCGCCCGGTCATTGTTGTACACCGTCACCGCCACGTCGGTCTGGTCGGCAATCGTTGTCTCGGCGGGCGCGGCCGCGTCTTGCGCCCAGGCCGCGACGGCCATCAGCCCTGCAAGCACGGCTACCGCTAGAATCAGTCTCTTCATGACTTGTCTCCGTATTCTTATGACTGGAGTTTGTGAAACAGGTTAATCAAGGCCGGCGAGACGCCGGCGCTCCCAGTCAGTACTGCACGCGCACGCGGTAGCTCAGTTCCACTGTTTCGCCCGCCTTCATGGGCAGGCTGAACACGGCTGTCTGCGCGTCCTTCTTCACAAAGTCCGCAGACTTTTCGATGATGTTCCACATGCCCGGCATCGGCTCGACCACGTCCACCGTGATGGGCACTTCCTTGTGGTTGCGCACCGTGATCTTAAACGCGGACTCGTGCGAGGTCGGCCCCAGCACCTTAAAGTCCGTCTGGATGCGGTCGGCCACCACGTCAAAGGCCTTGCCCATGCGCAGGCGCACAGTCTCGTCCTTTGCCGTGTGCTTGATCCGGTCCTCTCCGGAGAACTGGTACATGTCCGAACTGTCCTTCTGGTAGATGCGCATCACGCCCGCGGGCAGCGGCATGCCAAGCTGGTTCTTCTCCTTGTTCTCAAAGGTCAGGAACACGTCGACATTCTGGTCCTTGATGGGGTCAATCTTGGAGCTGTAATAAGCGAGATCGCCCCGGAACTCGTAAATCTTCTTCACGCCGATGTTCGTGCCCGACAGCAGGCTCACCTGCTTCGACTGGTTCTCCTTGATCGTCGTGCGCCGGGGAAGCGTGTACAGGTGGTATTCGGCAAAGGCCTCCTCCTGCATCGGCGGGGCCCCTACCGCCTCCTGGCGCATGGCCTTGGCCATTATGCCGCCCCCCCCGCCCATGACGGGCTGCACGATGTTCACATCGCCCGCAACCAGTTTCAACTGCGCGTTGTTGTACGGCGCACCGGACTGGTTGTTGAGCGTGACCCAGCCCTCCATGTTCATCTGCGTCTCCTCCTTGTTCATCGTGAGCACATAGTCCGCCTTCCACGACATGCCGCTCGTCAGGTAGGTCGCCTCGACCTCATGGTCTGTGCCGTTGTTGGCCAGCAGCCAGAGCAGCGTGGGCTTGGCGATCAGTTCCTGCGGCAGTTCCGGCAGCACCACCTGTCCCGGATGTCCCAGATAGATCTGCCCCTCCACCTCGTACACCGGACCGTTGTTCACGCTGAGTAGCTTCGCCTTCTGCTCCAGGAAGTTCATCTTGCTGTCCTTGTTGACCAGCGTCACCTCGCGGCCCACATATTTCTCCATAAGCTTTTCAGGGCTCATCAGGTCATACTCGTAATTCTGCTCCAGGATATGCAGGTTGCCAGCGTCGTTCAGCGATACCAGGCTGACCGTCTCCGGTTGGATCTTCTCCGCCACGTCCATGAATTTCAGCGTCAGTTCCCCCGGTGCCAGCTTGATCTTGCGCCGGTCGCGTACCAGCGCCCGGTCATTGTTGTACACCGTCACGGCCACATCGGTCTGGTCGGCTACCGTGGTCTGGCTCGACGTGACATTGCCCTCCAGCCCGTTCTTAAGCTTCAGTTGGGGTGCCGGGGTTGGAACGGTGGGCACGGCCGCCTCCTGCGCCCAAGCCACCCCGGCCATCACCCCCACAAGCACTGCCACAGTCACAAGAAGTTTCTTCATGGTCCGTCTCCTCGGGTTTACAGCCTGTGCCGTTCCCAGTAAGTGTAGTCCTCGACGGGAGCAATTTCACATCTCCCACGCCCCCTGAGACCCCGTTCCACGTCCCGGGTTCGGCGATCTGAATCAACCGTGGTCATACAGGTGGTCATTCCCCTGCAATCTCGTTCCCAAGTTGTACCTGGGAATGTCCCTGTTCGCGAAGTTGCACTTCGCTTTGGTCGGCGAAGCGCAGCTTCGAAGACAAGTGCGTTCCCAAGTACAACTTGGGAACGAGAGGACCCAAGCGGCTTCCACCCACTTTCTCTCGGGAGCCCAGTGT
>CAIJOU010000537.1 GCA_903822375.1 Candidatus Hydrogenedentota bacterium | reverse complement strand
CCGGAAACGCCAAGCGCGTGGTGGCGGAAATTATCCACTGTCAGCGCCTGATACCGGCCAAGACCTTCCACGTCGAGGACAAAGGCGGCTTTGCCGCCGCCCGTGACCTGGCTTCGGAGATTATGGGGAGCAGGCTGGATACGACCTACAGCCGCCGACTGCGTCCCGGCCAGGGGGTCGAGGGCATTGCCTCGCTACTGGAGGCGTCGGGTTGCCGCTGTGTCGATTTTCCCATTATGTCGGGCAGCCAGCGGCTTATTGAGGATTTCTTTGGCATGACCCACGGGGTAAGCCAGGCGCGCGCTTCACTGCGCGTCTGCCGTGCGGCGGGCATCTTTGCCTCGCTCGAACTGGTCTACCCCTGCCCCTGGGATGATTACCATACCCGTGCGGAAACGCTTCTGTTCATGGAACAGATCCTGCCGGGCGCCGTCAAGGTGGGCTTTCCGGAACTTCGCCATGGCGGCCGCTGGACCAGCGCACCGGAGGATTTCGGATTTCAGGTCGCCTCTGGCGGCATGGCCCGCTGGGCTGTTGCCGGCGATGTCCCACAGTTTCATCCCGCACCGTCGCCCCGACCCTACCGCGTGCGGGGGAGTGCCGGCCGCCATGAAGAGGCGGACCGTGATTCGCTCCTGGCCGAGGCCGAGGCGCGCGGAGCGGTGGCGGATATGACGGCGCAGGAGGCGCTCATCGCAAAGGTCGCCGGTTGGGAAGGCCGTGAACGGGCTTGGAAGCACAACATTGACCGTGCCCTCGCCACGGGCGATTTCGAGGGGCTTTCCGAGTACATCACCGCGTTCAACCTGCATGCCGGCCGCAGCGCCCGCAAATCCGCCTCAGAATGGTCGCCGCTTGATTTGGCGGCGGTGGCGAACTGAGTTTCTGACCCTCGATTGGACCGCCCGGGTTTTTCAGCCCGGACTGGAGACCCAATCGGTGGTTACGTCCGGTCAACCGCAGACTTTCTGAAACCGGTACAGGTACTCGGCCAGCGCACGGAAGACCCATGCGGCGCCCCACCGGGGGAAAGTGATACGGGACACGTGCATGGGATAGTAGCGGTGCCAGGGGGCGCCGGTGCGCGGGTCGCGCAGGAATTGATGAGCCCAGCGCATGGCGTGGAAGGCGGGCGTCCAGCACGAACTGCCAAAGCGTTCTGACAGGACGGAGGGGCACAAGATAGCTTCCGCGCAGGCGTGGATGTCCACGGGGAACCGGCCGTAGTCATTGACCGGCATGCCGAAAGGCCCGTTGAGACGGGTTTTGTAGAAACGGTAACCACGCTCCAGCACATCTGCCGGGACGCTGCCCGGAATCAATGTTTCGATGGCGTGCAGTGAGCGGAGCACAAAACCGGTGTGGTGGTGGTCGACCAGGTTCAACAGTCCGGCCTCATAGGGGTCCCCTTCGGCATGGTATCCGTAGGGCCAGGCGCCGTCCTCTCGCTGCGCTTTCAGGGAAAAGGCCAGTGCCGGCATTGCCGGGTCGAGACATTCTTCCATTCCAGCCAACCGCGCAGCGTGAATTAGATGTTCCACCACCAGCAGGTTGGCATTATGTACGCGGCGATGGTCACCCGGTGTGTAGCCAAAGCAATGGGTTCCATCGGGCCCGTCGAGCCGGGGCAGGTCGCCCAGCATGAACCGCGCAATGGAGCGGATGGAAGCCAGGAGCCTTTCGTCACCGGTGACTTCATGGGCCAGGGCGAAGGCCTCGCCCGCAATGGCGGAGATGACGGCCACCGGAGTGCCCGGCGGTGTGTTCAGCCCTTGACCGGTCACGGCAAAGGGGTAGCCCCAGCAGAGGCCTGCGAAACTCGCTGACGGATGTGCCAGAAGCCAGTCGAGAGCCGTGCGGGCCTTTTCGAGCCAGCATTCGTCCCGTGTCACCTGGAAGAGGCGCAACCCGCCGAGCGCAAGCAACGCGTGGGTTTTGGGATTGTCCGTGGGGGCGATACGCAGCAGT
>CAIJOU010000536.1 GCA_903822375.1 Candidatus Hydrogenedentota bacterium | reverse complement strand
TCGCGCGTTTCGCGCAGCGCGTCGGGATTGTCCTCCTCGCGGCACCACAGCCGCACGGCATGGCCGTTAAGTGCCAGCCGCCGCGTCAGGGCCAGTCCCCAGCCGCCGGCACCCACCACCTGTATGTTCATGGGCATGATATGTGTGTCCTTTTGTGGTTACGCGCGCCCTGCGCGCGGCCGTAGGTCGGCTTTCGCCGTCCACCCCCTTCAAGGGACCTGTGCACGCTCTCGGCATTCCGTCTTTCCACCTACTTCTTCTCCAGCGACTGCCGGTACAGATCGAAGAACGTGTACGGGTCGCAGAACTCCCAGTCTTCTTTCGCATAGTCCTTCTGCAGCAGCTCGTACACGCCCTTCATGGTCGTTGGGGCCTGCAGAATCCAGCGGAAGATAAGAAACTGCGGCTTGGTTGACCTGGCGAAATGGGCCATTTCCGCCGCCGCCTTGCCGAGGTTGTTGCCGTCGGGGTAGATGTCCGAAACGTGGCGCAGGAACGGCGTGCGGCCCACGATCCGTTCCTTGAAACCGAGCTGCATGCCGACACCGTCGGGGGAGAACCGGGTGTAGGCCTCCTGGATGTTCAGGGGCATGGCGCCGTGGAACCCGTTGATGACGAAACCGGTGATGCTGTAGTCGAACTGCCCATACCAGCGCTTGTTGTGCTCCACCCACAACGGCAGCGCGTCGGGCAGACCGCTGCCGAGCCGGTCGCCCGTGAGCAGGTTCGGATTGATGTAGCCGGCGCCGCTGTCGCCGCCGATGAACCAGTCGTTGGGCGATTTGGTGGCGTAAACGTGGTCAAAGACATAGGGCACGCGCTCGGCAAGGTTCGGGTTGAACGCCCACGCGATGGGCATAGTGCCGCGCGCGGGGTCGTCCCAGATGCGCGGGATGCTGCGCGACAGCCACGATGCGGCGTCGTAGTCGCCCATGTAGATCAGCACGTAGGTCTTCGCTTCCAGGCTGCGCGCCGCGGGCCGCGGGTTCTGGGTGTAATGCTCCTTCAGCGGACAGTGCATGTAGGCCGAGGCGTTCGCCAGACAGCCGAGTCCCAGCGCGTCGGCGTCCATCAGCGCGTTGTGCGCCGAGAGCACGGCGGCGTACTCCCATTCCGTGGGAACGGGCTCATGCTTGCCGCCCGCCGGGCCGTTGTTGGTGTATTTCAGGTTCCACGGCGTAAACCCGCCCACCGAGGTGAACGCCTTGCCTCCGTTGCACGCATACTGGGATTTGAGCAGTGCGATGAGCGTGTTCCGGTCCGTGCCGACGGGCTGGCCGGGATCGTCGACCGGCATTTCATCGCCCCAGGGACTCAGGTCGAAAAAGAACGCCTTGTGCGCGATGTAGAAGTCATGGTTGGTCAGCGTGGCGTTGCTCAGGTCCGGATAGGAAAAACCGGGCTTGCCCGGTGCCTGCGAATACCCGTCGATGTAGTTGGCCATCAGCGTCGCGCTGCATTTGCCCCTGTCCGGGGACCCGCACGTGGTCAGAATCTGTGCACAGCACTTGCCCGTGTCCAGGTATTCGCGCTTGGCCCAGAGGTACGCGTCGCACTTGGCGCTGCCCGTTTCCTTGCCGGTGAATTTGCCGGTCAGGTCCATCTTCACCGGCGGCAGCACACCCGCCTTCTCGAGCAGGCCAATGAGCGGGCCGCCCGCGCGGACCGGCAGCCATCCTTCGACACCGCAGACCGTGGCGGCCACATTTGCCGTGGCGGCCACGTTCTGATCCCACAGCACCAGCCCGGTCACCTGCTCCGGGAAACGGCGCAGCAGCGCGGCCAGGTCCTTCTCCTGTTCAACCGGCGTGTCCTTCAGCCAGCCCTTGCGCTGCAGGTCGAGCCAATAGTCGTCCACATTGCGGCCGTCGCTCTCCAGGAAACGCAGTGCGAGCCTCGGCTTGTCTCGGTTCACCAGCCCCTGCAGCGAGGCGACCAACTTGAGCGCATCGTAGCGCAGCACCGTGTCGTCGGACAGCGACTGGAGACACGCCTGCATGTCGAAATACACCAGCGGCTGCGGCGCGGCCGCGGCGTCGGGCGCGGCCAACAGGATTGAAAGGGCGATCATCAGTGACATGGGATGGTTCTCCGGGGGATTTCGTATGTGCAAGTGTACCTGCGGGGCCAATCGAAGGCAATGTCAGGGGGACCGTTCCCACCAAAGGTCCGGGTCCAGCGGCGTCTCCCGCCGGGCCATGGGCACTCCCAGGCGCGCCAGCTCTGCCACCACGGCGTCGACCAGCCCGCCCATCGCATTGCGCACCGCCGGGCTGAGGCCGATGCCCGCGACGGTTTGATCGGGCACGATACCAATCAGAACCACTTCCCGCGGCCCGTCTCCAGTCAGGTCGGACAGGAGCAGCGCGTCGAGCAGACCGGAATCGTGCGGCGTAATGGATTGTGCGCAGGGTGCGGCCAGGAGCGTCGCCTGGTCATAACGGAACACCGCTCCGGAAGGTCCTTCCGCATGCACCGTATCCACCACAATGACCGATTCGTACCCATCCATCAACCCGGGCAGTGCCAATCCGGCCGTTCCGCCATCGACAAGCGCAACCTGCTCTGGAATTACGCACAGGGCTTTGAGCATTTTTATCGCAAAGGGCCCCGCCGCGTCGTCTCCCATGAGCACGTTGCCGACTCCGATGACCCCCACTTTCGCTGTATTCATACCCATTGCTTTCCCTTGAGTCCTACGCCGTCCAGTATTTATCAAAATTATTGATTTAGATGCCGGATCTTTCTATAATATACTTAACGGTAGGTCCTATTGTCGATGAAGCAGTGCGGTCTGGGATGCTACCAAGCGTATGCAATGAGTTAGGGCGGTTGTTGTTGTCGTTCAACAGGGTTGTATTGGGAAACAGGTCTACGCACTAATTACGGAGAACCACTGCCGTGAATGCGGAATACTCCCGTAGAGACTTCATCAAGGTATGCGCGCTGGCCGCCGCCAGCGTCGGACTGACACCCGCACAGGGCGAGGCTTGGGCCGCCGATTTGGAGGCCGGGAAGAAGCCTTCCATCATCTGGCTCCATTTCCAGGAGTGCACGGGCTGCACCGAAAGCCTGCTGCGCACCAGTCACCCCAGTGTCTCCAAACTGATTCTCGATCTGGTGTCGCTCGATTACCACGAGACCCTTTTCGCCGCATCGGGAACGCAGATTGAAGAGGCGTTGGAGAAGGCGCTTCTGGAGCAGGCAGGTAAGTACGTGCTCGTGGTGGAGGGCGCGATTCCGACCAAGGAAAACGGAATCTACTGCCAGGTCGGCGGACGCACGGCGGTCGACAGTCTCAAGCGCTGTGCGGAAAAGGCCGGAGCGGTGGTGGCCATCGGTTCCTGCGCTTCCTGGGGCGGGGTCGCCTCGGCCGAACCCAATCCCACCGGTGCCAAGGGGGTGCCCCAGGTGCTCGAGGGCAAGACCGTGGTTACCCTGCCGGGTTGCCCACCCAACCCCTATATCCTGCTCGGAACCGTGCTGCAGTTTGCCACCTTTGGCACGCTGCCCAAACTGGACGACCAGGGCCGGCCGCTGAGCGCCTACGCGCGCACCATCCACGAGGACTGTCCGCGACGGCCCCATTTCGACGCGGGCCGCTTTGCCAGCCAGTTTGGCGACAAGAGCCACCGGCTCGGACATTGCCTGTACAAACTTGGCTGCAAGGGCCCGGCCACACACGCCAACTGCTCGCTTGCCTCCTTCTGCGAGGTGCCGGGCGTGTGGCCGGTGGGCATCGGCCACCCCTGCGTGGGTTGCACCGAGGCCGCGGTCGCGTTCCGCATACCCGTGTTCGACACCGTTGAGATCGAGAACCCCACGCCGCCGGCAAACTATCCGCCCATCGTGGAGCACCATGGCAGCATCAGCCCCGTGACCACCGGCGTGGCCGGGGTGATTGGCGGAACCTTGCTGGGGGCCAGTGCGGTGGTGGCCAAGTGGGTGTCGCGGGAACACCGGATTGCAAAGACCTGGGCCGTGGCAAAAAAACATGAGGAGGAATACGCTCAGAAGAAAGAGGAGGAAAAACAGTCATGAACCTCTCCCGCCGAGAATGGTTCAGGGGCCTGTCCGCCGCGGGCATTGCCGCCGTGGCCGCACCGGCCGCGCACGCCCGCGAGGCGAAGACGGTCCACCCCGAGGATGTCGGGATGTTGTACGACTCCACGCGCTGCGTGGGGTGCCGCGCCTGCACGACCCGGTGCAAGGAGGTCAACGGACTGCCGCTGGACGTGGTGAAAACGGACGGGGTGGCCTACAACGCCCCCGAGGACCTGAGCGCCTCGAACAAGAGCATCCTCAAGCTGTACAAGAACGGAGAAACAGAGGCCTTTGTGAAAAGGCAGTGCATGCACTGCGCCGATCCCGCCTGCGTGTCGGTGTGCATGGCCGGCGCCCTCCACAAGACGCAAAACGGAATTGTCGCCTACAACAAGAACGTCTGCGTCGGCTGCCGCTACTGCCAGATCGCCTGCGCCTTTGACGTGCCCAAATTCACCTGGAACGAGCCCCTGCCGCTGATCGTCAAGTGCGAGATGTGCCGCCACCGGCCCGAGGGTCCCGCGTGCTGCGAGGCCTGCCCGCGCGGCGCCATGACCACGGGCACCATGGCCGGCCTTACGGAGGAAGCCCACCGGCGCATCGGCAACGACCCGGACAAGTACGACCCAAAAATCTACGGGGAGCACGACGGCGGCGGGCTGCATGTGCTTTATCTGACCAGCAAGGCCGTCTCCTTTGAAAACCTGGGCCTGCCCGACGTTCCCGAACAGCCCATTCCGCAGACCAGCGAGACGGTCCAGCACACGCTCTACAAGGGCTTTGTGGCGCCTGCCGCACTTTTCGGGCTGTTCACTTTCGCGCAGTACTTCAACGAGCGCCGAAGGCAGGCGGCTGAGGACGCGCAGCGGGAGAACAAGTCATGAGCGAGCATCAGGCGGAGCGGCCGCTCGGCGGCCCCATATTCACCCCGACGCTGTTTGTCCTGCTGGCCATCATTTTCTCCGGCGCCGCCCTGGTGTGCTACCGGCTGCTTTTCGGGCTGGGCGCCGTGAGCGCCATGAATGACGGTTATGCCTGGGGCATATGGAAACCGCTGAACGTGGTCACCTTCACGGGCATCGGTGCGGGCGCCTACGCGGTGGGCCTGCTCACCTATGTGTTCAACCGCTGGCAATACCATTCGCTGGTGCGGTCGGCCATCGTGGTGGGTGCCATGGCCTACACGCTGGGCGGCACCTCGGTGCTGATCGACCTGGGCCGCTGGTGGAATCTGTGGGTGACTTTTTACCCGCCGCTGTACAACCTGAATTCGGTGCTGCTGGAGGTGGCGGTCTGCGTGATGACCTACACCGCCGTGCTCTGGGTTGAACTGACCCCCCCCATCCTGGAGCAGGCCAGTCGCTGGAAATATGAGCCGGTGCGGCGTGTGGCCAAGTGGGGTCTTCCCTGGGTGCGCAAGGCACTTCCGTTCGTCATCTCGGTCGCGCTGCTGCTTCCGACCATGCACCAGTCCTCGCTCGGCGGCCTCTATATGATCACGCCGACCAAACTGCATGCCCTGTGGTACACCCCCTGGCTTTCCGGGCTGTTCCTCATGTCGTGCGTCACCATGGGCTTTGGCGCCGTGGTGATCGTGGAGAATCTGACCAGTCTCAATTACCGCCGCAGGATGGACCAGCGGTTGCTCGGCCGCATGGCCCCCGTGCCGGCGATGCTGGTGTTGTCCTTTATCGCGATCCGGCTCATCGACATCGCCGTGCAGGGGAAACTGCCCTACATCTGGACCTTCGACTTTTACAGCAAACTGTTCCTGGTCGAAATGGCGCTGTTCCTGACGCCGGCGCTGCTGATGCTGCTGCGGAGCGTGCGCAAGAACCGGGGCGGCCTGTTCATTTCGGGTGTCCTGCTCGTGCTCGCCGGGACGGTGTACCGCTTTGACACCTACCTGATCGCCTACAAGCCGACCACCGGCTGGGTCTATTTCCCCAGTCTCGGCGAACTGCTCTTTTCCGCTTGCCTGGCCTCGACGGGTATTGCGGTCTACATTGTCATGATCAAAGTGTTCCCCATCCTCAGCGGCGTGCCCTCAAGAAAGAAACCGACGATCGTGGCCCAGGCATAACAGCCGTCCATAGGAGAAGCCCCGGATGAGCAAGACGATAACGATTGATCCCGTGTCCCGCATCGAGGGTCACCTCAGGCTGGACGTCGAGGTGGACAACGGCGCGGTGACCAACGCGTGGTCCTCGGGCACGATGTGGCGCGGCATGGAAACCATCGTCAAGGGCCGCGACCCGCGCGAGGCGTGGGTCTTCGTGCAGCGCATCTGCGGTGTCTGCACCACGGTGCATGCGATCACCTCGGTCCGCGCCGTGGAGAACGCGCTCGGCCTCGACATTCCGCTGAACGCGCAGTACATCCGCAACCTGCTCATGATCGCCCACACGCTGCACGACCACATCGTCCACTTCTATCAGCTCTCCGCGCTGGACTGGGTGGACGTCGTGTCGGCGCTCAGCGCCGACCCGGCCAAGGCGGCGCAGATTGCGCAGTCGCTGTCGCCCTGGCACCGCAATTCCGTGCAGGAGATGACCGCCGTGAAGGAAAAGGTGGCGGGCTTTGTGCAGCAGGGCCGCCTGGGCATCTTCACCAACGGCTACTGGGGTCACCCGGCGATGAAACTGCCGCCCGAGGTCAACCTGCTCGCCGTCGCCCACTACCTTCAGGCGCTGGAATATCAGCGCAAGGCGCTCCAGATCGTCGCCATCCTCGGCGGCAAGACGCCCAACATCCAGAACCTCGCCGTGGGCGGCGTCGCCAACGCCATCAACCTCGACAACCCCGCCACGCTGAACATGGAAAAGCTCTACATGGTGAAGAGCCTCTTCGACGAGGTGATTCCCTTCGTGCAGCAGGTCTACTTCCCCGACGTGTGCGCCATCGGCGCGATGTACGCCGACTGGTTCGGCTACGGCGCGGGTGTCAGCGACTACATGGCCGTGCCCGACCTGCCGCTCGACACCAAGGGTCTGGCCTTCGACCTGCCCGGCGGCACGCTCAACGCCGCCGACCCGAACTCCTTCCGGGCCATCACCGCCTTCGGTGATGCCTATGTCCGCGACGGCGTGGCCGAGTCGAGCGCCCACGCCTACTACGCCGACAGCGGCGCGCCGCTGCATCCCTGGAGCGGCCAGACCGTCCCCCAGTACACCCCCTGGGACCCGGCGAAAAAATACAGTTGGTCCAAGGCACCGCGCTTCGAGGGCCGCGCCGTGGAAGTCGGCCCGCTCGCCCAGGTGCTCGTGGCCAACGCCGCCGGAAATGCGGTCTACAAGAAGTGGACCGGCCAATTGCTCGACACGGCGGGCAAGGTCGCCGGCACAACGCTTGCCCCCGCCATACTGCGCTCCACGCTGGGCCGCCATGCGGCCCGCGCCATCCGCTGCGCCGCACTCGCCGACCACGCTGATAAGCACTGGAAGTTGCTGGTCGAGAACATCGGCAAGGGCGACACAACCATCTTCAATCCGCCCACCTTCCCCAAGGGTGAAATCAAGGGCTTTGGATTCCACGAGGCCCCGCGCGGCACACTCTCGCACTGGGTGGTGATCAATGACGGCAGGCTCACCAACTACCAGGCGGTCGTCCCCTCCACGTGGAATCTCGGCCCCCGCGACGACAAGAACAATCCCGGTCCGTTGGAGGCCGCACTGCAGGGCAACCCCGTCGCCGATCCAGAGAAGCCGCTTGAGGCGTTGCGCACCGTGCATTCCTACGACCCGTGCCTCGCCTGCGCCATCCACACCGTCGACATGACCGGCAAAGAAATCGCGCGCGTAAAGGCGCTGTAGGCGGGTCACTGTGCCGGCGATGAGCGAAGGTGTCAATTGTCGTCACGGCGCGCTTGTACCGCAATGCCCAAAAACCATTCGGTACGCATGAGCGGTCGCTTCCCCGAAGGGGAAGAATGTGAGTGGACCATTCGGTTCGCGTGAGTGGTCGCTTCCCCGAAGGGGAAGAATGTGAGTAGACCATTCGGTACACGTGAGTGGTCACTTCCCCGAAGGGGAAGAATGTGAGTAGCCGGAGGTGA
>CAIJOU010000535.1 GCA_903822375.1 Candidatus Hydrogenedentota bacterium | reverse complement strand
GTCCTGTATTACGGCGAACACGCGAAACTCTACTCCGGCTGCAAGACCCTCTCCGGCGGAGACCCCGGCAAGGCGCTGGAGACACTCGGGTTTGCCGGCGAATCACAAAAGGTCTTCGACAAATTCAAGAAGGCCGTTGTCGCTTCGAAATGCAAGACGCTCATCGTAGCGGAACCGTCCGCATACGATTTCCTGAAGGACAAGCTCGACGGCATCAAGGTCGTGCACTGCTCCGAATGCCTGCTCTCCGCGAAACTGAAGGCGGGCCGGGTACGCAAGGCATTCTATCTGGAGAGCGACTTCCTGAAGAACTACGACGGCAACCTCGCCGCGCCGCGGCAGCTCCTCGCGCAGTGCGGCTACAAGCTTGTGCCGTTCGGCACCAACAGCGAGGAATCCTATTCAGTGGCGAGGGCGCGGTGGTCTTCGACGAATTGAACCCCGAGGTGTGCGAGAAGCTCTGCCGCCGCGTTTATGAGCTTGCGGACAATCTCAAACACGACCTGTTCATCACGCCGTCGCGGTATGTGAAAGCCACTCTCACGAAATACAACCCGCAGATTCGGATTGTTACGCTCGAAGAAGCGGTCGCCCAAAGAAAGGACCAATAGTGAAGAAGTTCTCCGTAGGTTACATCGCACTGTCCAAGGCAACCTGGGTCACGCCGGAAATTGACAGAGTCCGGCAACGCACGCTGGAAAGGCTGAAACAACTGCCTTTTGAAATCCTCCACGGCAACGCATTGACAACCACCACGGCGGAAGCGTCGGCGGTTTGCCGCGAACTGAACCGGCAGGAGGCAAGCGCCGTGATCGTGCATTTCGCAACCTTCCCGGTCGGCGCAATCATTCCGGTCATCGCGCGGGAACTGAATGTCCCGATCCTGCTGTTCTCCACTCCCGAACAGCCAGTGGCGGGCGGCGTCTGGGCGCAGAATTCCTTCTGCGGCGCCAATATGGCCGTTCATACGATGCGGAAGTTGGGTCGGAAATACGGGTTTGTTTTCGGCCCTGCCGCGAAAGCGGACGCACTCATGAAAAAGCCGCTCAACGTCCTGAAGTGCATGGCGGAACTCGCTTCCACCAAGATCGGCCTCGTGGGCGGGCGTGTTCCGGGGTTCTACACTTCCAACTGCGATGAAATGCGCTTGCGATCCTCCATCGGCGCCGAAGTGGAAATCATTGACCAGTTGGAGATCGTGGATACCGCCGGCAAACTTGGCGATAAAGAGATTCGCAGGGGAGCCGGGGAAGTCCGGGGCAGTTGCGCCTCGTTCTGCAAGAGCGTCGAAAAGGACATCCTGCCCACAGGGAAACTATACGAAGCCCTGAAAAAAACGGCCGCCAAGTATGGCCTGTCCTCGTATGCCATCCGCTGCTGGCCGGAATGGTCCGATGTGTTCGGCATCGCGCCCTGCGCCTCGATGGGGATGCTGAACAACACCGGTCTTGTCACCAGTTGCGAGGGCGACGTGCTGGGTGCTGTGCTGATGAAGGCGCAGGCGGCCCTCAGCGGTGGCATTCCATTCTTCGCCGACCTCATTTCGTTCGACTACGCGAAGAACACAGCCGTCTTCTGGCATTGCGGCGCCGCGCCTTCGGCGTTGTGCAGGAAATTCGAGGACACGAAGATGCGCCAGCACTTCCGCGTTGACGGCGGCGACAAGAAGGGC
>CAIJOU010000534.1 GCA_903822375.1 Candidatus Hydrogenedentota bacterium | reverse complement strand
GACGGCTGATGGATAAGTTCCACACAAAAGTGAATAACACGGTCTTCGGCCTGCATGGACTGTCTTTTTCCTTACGTTTTTCAACCTCCTCCCCGTGTCAGTATAGAAGGCGGGAACCGGGGGATACAACTGGGGGCAATGGGCAATGGACAATGGACAATGGGCAATGGACAATGGGCAATGGACAATGGGCAATGGGCAATGGATAATGAAGAATGAAGAATGGGCAGACAGGAATGTCGGCCCCACACCGGGACGGAAGTTGGTGCAACTGCAAATCGACTTGCCGTGCAGCAATGGAGAGACTCGGGGACCCGGCCGTGCATGCAGCCCGTTGCCGCCGCGAATGCTTGCGCTTTGACTGGTTTCATGCCTCTCCGGTAGAATTACCCAGTTCTTCTGAAAGGCGGTTCTTTTGCAAAGTTCCATACCCGAGATAGTGATCAACTACATGTGTCTGCTGTTTTCGCTCTGCGTGCACGAGGCATCGCATGCGGCAATGGCGGACCGTTGCGGCGACCCGACCGGACGGCTACTGGGCCGGATCAGTCTCAATCCGGTAAGGCATGCCGATCCCATCGGCACGGTGATCCTGCCGCTGTTTGCGATGATTACCGGCTTCCGCTTCTTCTTTGGCTGGGCCAAGCCGGTGCCCTTCAACCCGCGCAACCTCCGGAACCGGCGCCGCGATCCCGTTTTGATTGCCCTGGCCGGACCGGCCTCCAATCTTCTGGTCGCGCTCTCGGCAGGCGTGGTTCTGCGCGTGTTCGCCCAATTCGCCGGGGGAATGGTGGAGTCTCCCGTGCTCCCGTTGATTTTGACGATATTCATCACGCTTGTCGGTGTCAATATCATGCTGATGGTGTTCAATATTCTTCCCATCCCGCCCCTGGACGGATACCATCTTTTGGACTACTTCCTGCCGCCCCAGGCCCGCGAGGCCGTGGAGAAGTTCGGCCCGTACAGCATGCTGTTCCTGATGCTGATCGTCTTTAACACGCATATTCTTCAGGTGCCCATGGGTTTTCTCATGAAGGGAATTCTCTATCTTTCTTTCGTGGGCACCCCCCTTTATAACGCGCTTGCGGGCAGTTGATCCGTTCGCGCCGTCCATGAATACCGCGGCCGTTGTGGAAAGACACATCCTTAGTCCGGCTTCGCCCTGTGGGCTTCACCGTGACTGCCCCCTTCAAAGGGGGATTGAAGCAGGGCTTTCGCCCTTTACGGGGTGGCGACCATGACTTCCAGGCTGTTTTTCGAACAGATCCCAGGCCTCACCGATTACCGCATCGCGCATGCGCACCAACTGACGCTACGGGAGGCCGTCGCGCGGGGTGACGCGCCCGACACGGTGCTGGTGCTGGAGCATGCGCCTGTGATCACGCTTGGCCGAAAGGCGGACCCCTCCCACGTCGTTGCCGCGCCGGAAAGGCTGGCTGAGCTAAGTATAGACCGGCTTGCGGTGGACCGCGGCGGCGATGTCACCTACCATGGCCCGGGGCAGATGGTGGCCTATCCCATTCTCAACCTCAACCATTGGAAGCCCTCGGTGGGCTGGTATCTGCGTTCGTTGGAGCAGGTCGTTATCGACCTGGTCGGCGACTATGGACTCGCCGGGGAGCGGTTGGAGGGTTTCACAGGGGTCTGGGTGGACGGCGCGAAGGTCGCAGCAATTGGGGTGGGTGTGCACCAGTGGGTGACGTATCACGGCCTCGCGCTCAATGTTGCCCCGGACATGCGACACTGGGCGTGCATCATTCCCTGCGGCATCGCGGACAAGCCGGTCACCTCACTGCGCGGACTGCTGGGAAGCGCACCGCCGATGGCGGAGGTTATGGACCGGTTTGAACGGCATTTTCGGCGGGTTTTTGCTTAAGACAGGGGTTTTCTTTTCCCAAGGAATCTGCCCAAAGAAACATCCCCTTCAAAGGGGATTTCGAACAACGTCTCCCGACCTTTGAGTCTTCTCCCCGGAAAAGCGGGTATGGGGATGCCTGCCGCCGGGAATGGCTGTGCTCCTGACAACTCACTCGGGGGCTTGACCAGTCTTGTGCCGGAAACGTATGCTGAATCTTATGGATTCAAATCAAGGAAACAATCATGGCCTGTGAAGCAACCGCCTATGCCCGTGCGGGCCTGATGGGCAATCCGTCGGACGGGTATTTCGGCAAGACCATCAGCTTCATCATTCACGATTTCTCGGCCAAGGTCACGCTGTACGAGAATGCCGAACTCGAAATTGTGCCCAGCCTGGAGGACAAGTCGCAGTATGCCGGCATGCGGGAACTTGTGGAGGATGTGAACGCAAACGGCTATTACGGCGGTATTCGGCTCATGAAGGCGGCCGTCAAGAAATTTCACGATTATTGCGTTGATCACGGCATCACCCTGCCCAACATCAACTTCTCCGTCCGGTACCGTTCGAACATTCCCCGCCGGCTGGGCCTGGCCGGGTCCAGCGCGCTGGTCACGGCGACGATCAAGTGCCTGATGGAATTCTACGACGTGGACATTCCAAAGCCCATGCTGCCGAACCTGATCCTGAGCGTTGAAACAGATGAACTGGGCATCGCGGCGGGCCTGCAGGACCGGGTTATCCAAGTCTACGGCGGCGTGGTCTTCATGGATTTCAACCGCGAGATCATGGAACGGCACGGGCACGGCGCCTATGAGGAGATTGACCCGTCGCTGCTGCCGCCGCTGTTTCTCGCCTACCGGCAGGACCTCGGCGAGGGGTCGGAGGTAATCCACAACAACGTGCGTCAGCGCTGGCTCGACGGGGACATGAAGGTCATTGACGCGATGCACGATTTTGCGTTGTACGCGAAGGAGGCGCGGGACCTGCTGCTGGCGGGCCGCGGCATGGAAATCGGGCCGCTGATGGACAAGAACTTCGAACGGCGCAAGACGATCTTCCAGCTGGACCCGCGCAACGTTGAACTGGTCGAGGTGGCCAGGTCGGTGGGTGCCCATGGCAAGTATGCCGGGTCGGGCGGCGCGATCGTGGGCATGTACTACGACGACGACATGCGCATCCGGCTCAGCGATGCCATGGCGCGCATCGGCGCGACGGTCATCACGCCCCGCATCGAAAGCGTCTGAGGCGGCCATGGGAACACTCTACCTTGTCGCGACGCCGATCGGAAACATGGAAGACCTGTCGTACCGCGCCGCCCGTGTTCTGGGCGAGGTGGACGCGCTGGCCTGCGAGGACACGCGGGTAACCTGGAAGATTTTTGAGCGCTACGGCATCAAGGCCCCGGCCACGCGCTTTTCCTATCATGAACACAACGAGGAGGTGGCCGCCCGGCGCATTCTGGGGCTGCTCAATGAGGACCGCACGGTGGCCGTTTGCACCGACGGCGGGCATCCCGGGATCAGCGACCCAGGATACCGCATCGCCTCGCTGTGCCACGAGCACGGCCACCGCATTGAGGTGATTCCCGGACCCAGTGCCGCCACCACGGCGCTGCTCGCCTCGGGGCTGTCCTCGTCCAGCTTTACCTTCAAAGGCTTTCCCCCGCGAAAGTCGGGGCAGCGCAAACGTTTCTTTGAAATGGACCGCGACCTGCCGCACACGATGATACTTTTCGAGTCGCCGTTTCGGGTGGGCGTCTGTCTGGCAGACGCTTTGGAGGTGTTGGGAAACCGGCTGGGGGCGGTGTGTATCGAACTGACCAAGAAATTTGAGGCGGTACACCGGGGCTATCTGGCCGATTTGGCTGCCCAGTTCAAGGGCAAGGAGATCAAGGGGGAAGTGACCATCGTCATTGCAGGGAACAATCCCAAATTTCGCGAGGAAGAG
>CAIJOU010000533.1 GCA_903822375.1 Candidatus Hydrogenedentota bacterium | reverse complement strand
GCGGCGGCGGCGGCGCGGGCCGTGGTGAAGATGCCTTGGTGGGAACCTCGGGCGACACATCAAGCGCAACGGGTACCGGTACGCAAACCTATAAGGACTGGCCCAGCGGGATCGGCTATGGCGGTCTGGGCGCCACGGTTCCCGATTATGCGCCGGGACTCGGCCAGGGTACTGGCGGCGTCGGCGGCATGGGCGGCGCAGGCGGTACGGGCAAGGCCGGTGCCAACGGAGCAGCGGGCGGCGGTGCCGTGATTCTTGGCGCCCTGGGCGTCAACTACTTCTCCGGTAGCGTCAATGTTTCCGCCGGAACGGTGGTCACTCCGGACGCAACAGGTCGTTCCGGAAGCGCCGGCACGGCAGGAACTGCTGGCGGCACGACGATGACCGGTGCCGCCGGAGGCCCCGGAATGGTAGGCGGCTCTGCGACCGGCGGTGCCGGTGGCGCTGGCGGCAATTCCGGCGCTGGCGGCACGGGCGGCACAGGCGGCACAGGCGGCTCTGGCGGCTTGGGCGGAGACGGCGGCAAGGGCGTGCCCGGTTCGGTGAAACTGCAGGGCACGCAGGTCAAGGCGGCCGCGGGCGTTATCGCAGCCAACAATGGTCCGAACACGATAGATGCCAAGTACAAAGGTATCGTGACCGTTGTTTCAAACAACGCCACCGATGCGTATCCCGGAGTGGGCGCGAATAATCCGGTCAATGCTGGTCGCACCGGCAACGACAGTATTCTGCGCAAGCCGAATCCGTATACCACCATCTCCGGAGTGTCGGCGGAAACGCCGTACGTTGGTGAGATGGACTCCGGTATGGCGGCTATCTATGGCTACCTGAAGAGTGCCTATTGGAACAAGAGCGCCGTTGTGACCACGCCGAACACGGGAGTGCAGTTGGTACAGTTGGCTGGAGGCCCGGCTTCCCCCTACTTTACGGCATTCACGCAAGTCGTGATCCGCAATACCGGCACTACCGATGCAGACCGTATCGGGTTGAAGGTGGGCGCGAGTCCCGCATTGTACGTGCAGGGTGTGGGCCAGGTTGCGGGCACGCTGAAGGCGGGTCAGGACTGGACCACGACCGTGCCTGTTGGAAGCACCGTGTCGTTGCGGCATGCACCGGTCCTCACGGTCAATACGCCCATACTTACGCAGGAGTGCGGCCATACCATGGATATGGCCACCTTGCTTGCCGCGGTTACGGCCTCTGACCAGGAAGACGGAGTGATTACGCTCGGCGCCGGCAATGTGACCGGCACATGGCCGCTGCCGAACAAGGTGCTGGGACCGCATCTCTATACGTTCAACGTGGTGGACAGTGACGGATTCCCGGCAGACCCGGTGTCAGTCACGGTTAACGTTGAAGATCACGTTGTACCGGTGTTCAGCGGCCTGCCGCGTCATACGCAGTGGTACAAGGGGACTCCGTTCCCTGCGGCCACGGCCTTGGACGGTGTGACTGCCGACGACGTGTGTGCCGGTGCGATAGACCCGGCAACCATCACGGTTGAGGCGTTCAACGGGGCTCAGGCGGTACCGTTCCCGGTCCTGCTGAGCGACCCGCAGACGTATCCGTTGAGCGTCACATTGACGTACAAGGTGAAGGACGCGTCCGGCAACGAGGCGGTCAACTCGGCCAGCACACTGGACTTGGTGGACAATCCTCCGCCGGTTATTTCTCTGAACGGCGATGCGCTCATTGTTATTGAATGCAAGACGGCGTACACCGACAGCGGAGCAACCGCCACGGACGAGGTAGTCGCGGGTGGTGGTGCCGTGGACGTGACGGGGAATATTGTCCCGTCAGGTTCCGTGGACACCAATACGCCTGGTACGTATCAGATTGTCTACTCAGTGACGGATGTTATAACCCACCTGACCACCTTGGCCACGCGCACGATCATTGTGCAGGATACGTCGGAGCCGGTT
Organism: Candidatus Hydrogenedentota bacterium; assembly: GCA_903822375.1. Lineage (GTDB taxonomy): Bacteria > Hydrogenedentota > Hydrogenedentia > Hydrogenedentales > CAITNO01 > CAITNO01. Next base: position 2,259 of record CAIJOU010000533.1, on the reverse strand, counting down.
ATGACCCTGAACGGGCCTGCTTCCGTTGGCGTGCAGACGGGCGGAACCTTCACGGATCCGGGCGCGACGGCTACGGATGCTTGCGCGGGAACCTTGGTAGTCAGCGTAACCGGAGCGCTTGATCTGGGCACGCCGGGAACATACACGCGCACCTACTCTGCTACCGATGCGGGAATCCCGCCGAACAGCGCAAGTGTGACGCGCACAATTCACGTGGGCGACCTGGTCAACTTCGTTGCGCCGTTGCCTGTGGGCGGCGACCTGTACAATGACGCCCCGGTGACCACTCCGGATCTGGCCATCACGGCCATATTCGAAAAGGGTATCGCGCCGGCCAGCTACCAGTGGTACAGCAAGCTGGGCGCCGCTGCTGCGGCCCCGATTGCGGGTGCGTCTGGAACCCTGCCGGTGGCCAACGACACGCTGACCCTGACGCTTGCGCCGAACGCCCTGCCGACCGGCGAATATCAGGTCTACGTAGCGATTCAGGACTCGGACATCACCGATACGTACAAGACGGCCCCCGTGTTGGTGCGCTTCGGAGCACACGTGGCGGTGACGGCCCCGGGTCTGGTCGATGTGAGCTTCGTGAAGGGCGGCAAGTACGACTGGGGCTTCGCAACGACCGGTGGTATCGGAACCGTTACCTACCAGTGGTTCAAGGATGGGGCCAAGGACTACAACTTCGGCCAGATCCATGACGGTGGAGCCATCACCGGAACGAATACGAACACGCTGCACTTCAAGCCGTTCGACGAGACGATGGTTGGTGCGTACCAGGCCGAGATTTCGGACGCGCACGAGACCAAGATCGCCGGTCCTGCGGTGATTACACGCGGTGCGGGCGTGCCGGTGGGCAGCCTGTTCGGTCTTGCGGCCCTTGCCGCGATGACCGCGATGGGCGGCGCGGCCTCCATCCGACGCCGCAAGTAGCAACAATCCCGGCTGCGCGCTGTCGCGCGTAAGTCGTGGCCGGTTAAGTGGGCCGCCGGTCTTCGAAAGAAGACCGGCGGCCCAAGCATTTTCCCGCGCCCGTCGGGAATCCCATTACATAGTGGCCACTCATCGCGTATTGTGTCTCCCGTGAACGCTACCTCACCAACAGACAACCGCAACGCCGCCCTGCTTATGGTCGGTGCCGTGTTTGGCTTTGCCACCATGTCGGCGCTTGCCCACGGGCTGCGCGGCGACCTGCCATGGCCGGTCATTGCCTTTGCCCGCTCCCTCGTTACCCTTGTCGTGGCGGCAGTACTGCTTTGGTGGACCGGTGCCCCGCTGGTCATGCGCGGCAACGCCGCGCTGTGGATGCGCAGCCTGTTTGGGTCAGTGGGCCTCCTGCTAACCTTCTATGCCGTGAGCCGCTTGCCGGTGACGGACACGATCGTGCTGTTCGCCACCAGCCCCATTTGGATTACGCTAATCCTTAGGCTGCTGGGTGAGGCACGGCCTGCTCCGCACGCCTGGTTGCACATCCTGCTGGCGGTGGGCGGGGTGTACGTGATGTATCGGCCCCGATTTGACGCTGCGGCGCTGCCCCTGCTGCTTGCGCTGGCAGGGGCGGTGGCGGTGGCCATTGCAATGGTGGGGCTCAGCCTCTCGCGGGACTATCGGCACGTCACCATTGTGGCCCACTTCTCAGGGGTCGCGACACTGGTCACATTGGTCGTGTCGCTTCCGGTGCTTGACGCCGTTACTGCCGCCGCGCTCGTTGTTCCGCGCAACGCGGCGGCGCTGCTGGCGCTCGGCGTCGCGGGCACGGTCTCGCAGTTGCTCATGACGGCCGCCTACCGCCGCGGCAACGCGACGCTGGTTGCGCTGGTGGGGCTCACGCAAATCATCTTCGGTGCAGCGTACGACATACTTCTGTTCGGACACATGCCCGACATTTGGAAGGCGTTCGGCGTTGTGCTGATTGCGCTGGGGATCGTGCTCAATGTCATGCACGGGCGCCGCCCGAACCCGGAACCGGTGTAATACTGAACTCTGCTCCGGGGAAGGCAGTGCGATGCAGAAGGTCCCGTTTCTGGTAACGGGCCACGCAGGATAAAGAGGACTTGCAGGGCCGCCTGCGGTTTGACCAGACAAAAAAAGCGGCGGGCATCGACTTACATTCAGAAAGTAAAATTGCCGGAGAGGGCAACCGTGGTGACGTCTGCAGCGTAGGTGGCCCGGCCCCAGATTCCCCGGTGTACACGGTTGCTTCCGCCGCCGTGTGTGACACTGGCGTCAAGGGTCAGAAAATCAGTAACTTTGTGGGAG
>CAIJOU010000532.1 GCA_903822375.1 Candidatus Hydrogenedentota bacterium | reverse complement strand
TGACTTCGACTACCTGCGCTATTTCGTGTCCGGCTACAACATCAACAACTGCATCGGCGTGCTCTGCAACAACAGTGGCAAGTCCATGTCCGTGCCGCAACTGGAGTCGGTGCTGAAGGCCAACGCGCGGCTGCACACGCTTCTCGGCATGTCCGACTTTATTACGAAAGAGTACCGGCCCCGACTCACGCCGGAATACCATGCCGAAGTGGATCGGCTCGTAGCCGAACGGCAGCAGCAGGCCCGCGCCAAGGCCGACGCCACGGCAGGGTTTCTGAAAGGGCCGCAGGCGCCGCCCGTAACGGTGGCCGCGTTCGAGTTCGACCAGATGCCCGAAGCGGAGAAGCTGGTCTCACCGCTGAATCCGGACGCACTGTCGCTGGCCGACGGCAAGTTGCACGTGAAGGCCCATGCCAGCACCTACGCCTATCTGAAATTGCCCGTGAACAAGCATGCAAGCGGGTTTGAAGTGAAAATGCGCCACGGCAGCGACGGGGGCATGTCCTGGGGTCCGGCGGCGATGGTGCTTTGGGACAACGGCGAGGCGTTGCGCATCGGCACGCGCAGCGACGGCGTGCTGCAGGTGGACACCCCGCCCATACAGACCCTCGGCCCGAAGTATGACCCCAACGCCTGGACGTGGTTGCGCGCGCGCTGGCAGGACAAGATGGGTGTGGTCGAATACAGCAACGACGGCGAGCACTACACGCGTTTCAATTCGTTCCCCTTCGAGGCCAGCGGACGGGCCATTACCGAACTGCTGATCGGCAAGGTGCCCTGCCACGGCAAGGCTGAGGATTACGAGATTTCAGGCAATGTTGGCGAATGCGACATCGACTACGTGCGCCTATATGCGGAGTGAAGTGGCATCGTTCCAAATCCCCCCTAGAGGGGGGTGACCGCCGAGAGGCGGTCGGGGGATGTTGCTTCCCCCAAGTCCTTTATAGAGGCCCACATCCCCCGCCGCTTCGCGGCACCCCCTTCAAAGGGGGATTTGGGAATGCACCGCTCTGGGCGTTTTTCGACTATGATTGTCCCGCGTCTTAAGAATGGATCTGAAGAACCGGAGTCCCCTGCGATGAAGCTGAACCGTTTTAAGATTTCATGGCTACTCGCCCTTCTATTGTCCCTGCCGCTGCTGTGCGCCGCGCAGGATGAGGCCGCGATTCTCAAGCGTTCGCTGGTCAGCATGGGCGACACGGCCCGGCTGCAGCATGCGCTGGCCAAGGCGCGGCGCGGCGAACCGGTGACGGTCGGCGTCATCGGCGGGTCCATCACCGGCGGGGCCATGGCCAGCAAGCCGGAACTGTCATGGGGCAACCTCGCCGCCAAATGGTGGACCGACACCTTCCCGCAGGCCAAGATTACCTTCGTCAACGCGGGCATCGGCGCGACCTGCTCCGACCTGGGTGTGCACCGGGTACAGGCGCATCTGCTGGACAAGCATCCCGACATCGTGATGGTTGAATACGCGGTTAATGACGGCATCAACCCCATGGCCGCCGAGACGCTTGAAGGACTGGTGCGCCGCATTCTCAAAGAGCCGAACCAACCCGCGGTGATGCTGCTGTTCACGATGGACAACAAGGGCGGCAACACGCAGCAGGCCCACGCGGAAATCGGCCAGCATTACGGCCTGCCCATGGCCAGTTTCCGCGACGCGCTCTGGCCCGAGATGGAGGCCAAGCGCATCGTCTGGGAGGACGTTGAGGCCGACGTGGTGCATCCCAACGACCGGGGCCATGCCTACTGTGCGCGCTTCATGACGGACATCTGCGCCAAGGTGCTGAAGGAACTGCCGGCGGACAAAGAGCTGCCCCCCATACCGGCCCTGCCCGAACCGAAGACGGCCAATCTCTTTGAGAACGCGGGCTTCTTCAACGCGGACACCATCACACCAACGAAGAACGAGGGGTGGGAGGTCTTCACGGACCCGGCATTCGGCGGCTTCTTCGGCAAGGGCTGGAAGACGGCCACGCCGGGCAGCACGCTGGAGTTTACCGTGGAGGGCAAAGCGGTCAGCCTGCTCTTCTACCGCATCAAGGGTGCCATGGGCGTCGCCCGGGCCCAGGTGGACGATCAACCCCCGGTAAACATGGACGGGTGGTTTTCCGCCACTTGGGGCGGTTACACGCCGTTCCAACTGGTTGCCCGCGACCTGGCACCCGGGCCCCACACGCTGCGCGTCACACTGCTCGGCGACAAGAACCCCGAGAGCACGGGCAACGAATTTCACATCAACGCGGTGCTTATCGCCAAGTAGTTCATGCCACCCAGACCGCGGCAGGACCGTCACGGACATCACTGTCTGGTGATAATCCCCAGCCGCCAAGGCAGGGAGGGATAGTCGCCCGTATGGTCGCTGCGCGGCATCCCCTGGATCAGCATTCGCGCGTGGTCGGGCTCATATTCAATCCGTTGATCCTCGCCCGCGCGCAGCATTTCCCCGTGCGACACCTCGTCTGTCCAGTGCGTCCCAAGTGCTGAGAACTCCAGTTGATCCCCGGCGGCGAATCGACGCGTGACCTGCTGCCAGGGACCGGAAAGGCGCGTTGCCCGTGCCAGGCCGAAACGCCGCATATCGCCTTCCGCCCGCGTTTCGTAGACCATGTGGTATTCGTCGCGTCCCCGGATCTTGTACACATGGACCGCCTCGTGCACGGGGGAGAACACCTCCACCGGATGGCCGAAGCCTTCGGGGAAGCATTCTACGGGAGTCGTCATTGCATACACGGCCTCGTGGTTGCGCGTGAAGAACAGGTACGCGATCGCGTCGTCGCAAATGACCCAGAAATCAATCCACTTGGCCGGGTCAGTTTTCTCCACGAGTGGCTGCGGCGGCGTCCATGCGTCCGGCTGGTCAATATCCGCGTTGGTCGAATAGACGGGTTGGTACTTTGCCGTGCTGGTCTGGAAGACCAGATACCACTTCTTCTGCGGCGCAAAGAAGAATACCTGCGGCGCGGCGGCATAAGTGGAAGAATTCCCCTTTAGAAGTTCAAGTTTATGCCGCGGCTGGGAGGACAGCGTGTCGAGGCGGTCCCCGCCGATGTAGCCGATGCTGTAGCCGTCTTCGGATCGGGCCGTATAGAACAGATGCCAGCGTCCGTCGTGGCGAACGATGCTCGGGTCTTTCACGGCAGTCTCGTCGAACGTGCCGGCCGGCCCATGGTCCAGCAGCACCCCGTCGGCATGCCAGCGGACAGTTTCGGCGGCGGCAGCATCAGGCCCCTGACCCGACAGCAACGAAACCGACAGGCAAAAGAAGACGGCAAGACCGTGCACCTGCGGCTCCCCTACTTCGTGCCCGTGGAGGGCTGTTTGCGGAATGCGGTCATTGCGCGCCCTTCTCCCGGCCGACGCGCTCCAGGTCCGCATCGACCATCATGCGCACCAGTTCCTCGAATCCCACCCGGGGTTCCCAGCCGAGTTCACGCCGCGCCTTGTCGCTTTTGCCGCGCAGGCTGTGCAGTTCGGCGGGGCGCTTGTGGGCGGGATCGATGTACACGCGCTTCTCCCAGTCGGCGACGCCCGCATGCGCGAAGGCCACGCGGAGAAAGTCGCGGATGGAATGCGTCTCGCCGGTGGAAACAATGTAGTTGGCGGGCTGATCCCGCTGGAGCATGCGCCACATGGCATCAACGTAGTCTCCGGCGAAGCCCCAGTCGCGCTCGCTGTCCAGATTGCCGAGCCCGATGCGGGCGAGCATGCCGAGCTTGATGCGGGCGACGGCGTCGGTGATCTTGCGGGTCACGAACTCTTTGCCGCGTATGGGCGACTCGTGGTTAAACAGGATGCCGTTGGCGCAGAAAAGCCCGTAGCTTTCCTTGTAATTGTTGACGATCCAGTAGGCGTAGAGCTTTGCGATGGCATAGGGGCTGCGCGGATGGAAGGGGGTTTCCTCGGTCTGCAGCCCGTCCTCGTGGCTGTTGCCGAACATTTCTGAGGTGGATGCCTGGTAGAAGCGGGCCGTGGGCGCGAAGTGGCGCACAGCCTCCAGCAGCCGCAGCACGCCGACGGCGTTCACCTCCGTGCTCAGGATGGGCTGGCGCCATGACGTTCCCACAAAGGACTGTGCGGCCAGGTTGTAGATCTCATCGGGCCGCGACTGCCGGATTGCCTGGATAAGCGACGCCTCGTCGGTCATGTCGCCGTCCAGATAGTCAACATCGGCGGTAATGCCCAGATAGTCGAGGTTGGCGAAAGCGTAGCGCGTGCTGCGTTCCATGAGGCCGAAAACCCGGTAGCCTTTGCCAAGCAGCAGCTTCGCCAGGTATCCGCCGTCCTGCCCCGTAATCCCCGTAATCAGTGCGGTCCGGTCCATAATGCGCCTCCTGTGTGCGATAGGGCCGGCTTTTCGGCCCGGCCTAAAAGGTGTCTCCGTGAATATAACACCGGCTGGGTGGCGATACAATCGCGCCGGTTTGCCACCGTCCCGTCCGGCGCATCCCCGGCAAACTCCTGCGCGAAAGAACACCGCCCGATCAGATACAATCAGCGAGACTCGTCACGCTGACATGGACCGTTCTGATTCAACAAGAGGCAACACCATGAAAAGAGCATGCACACTCATCCTGCTGGCACTAATCACCCCGGCCGCCATCGCAGCCGAATTTCATGTCTCGCCCAAGGGCAGTGACGCCAATCCGGGCAGCGCGGAGAAACCTTTCAAAACGGTCTCGGCCGCCGCGCAGGCGGCGCAGCCGGGCGACGTGGTCACGGTGCATGAAGGCGTCTACCGCGAGCGCGTTAATCCGCCGCGCGGGGGCGCGTCCGACACTCAGCGGATCACCTATCAGTCGGCCCCGGGCGAGAAGGCCGAGATCAGGGGATCGGAAGTGGTGACAGGCTGGGAGAAGATGCAGAACGACACCTGGAAGGCCGTCGTTCCCAACACAGTGTTCGGCGGCTACAATCCGTACAGCGATCTCATCCACGGCGACTGGTTCAATCCCAAGGACCGCCCGCATCACACCGGCGCGGTCTATCTCAACGGCGAGTGGCTCATCGAAGCGGCCAAACTGGACGAGGTCATGGCACCCGCGGGCACCGCTCCGTCCTGGTTGGCCCATGCGGGGCAGGGATACCTGCTGAACGTCGCGTGGCTGCAGCCGGGCGGCGGCGCATCGGAACGCCGGATTGCCGCGACGGCTTTCACGGCGAAGAACGGCACCCAAAACGCGCCGTGCTCGGAGGGCGGCGACTGCATCGGTTTCATTGCGGACGGCCACTGGGTGAAGTATGCCGGGGTTGATTTCAAAGAAGGCGCCAAGGCATTGGAGATTCGGGCCGCGTCGGCCACGGACGGCGGAATCATCGAGGTCCGCCTGGATGCCCCGGACGGCGAACTGCTCGGCACCTGCGCTGTCCCAAACACCGGCGGATGGCAGTCGTGGACAAGCTTCAAGGCCGACGTCAAACCCGTAAGCGGCGTCAAGAACCTGTGCCTGGTGTTTAAGGGGAATTCCCAAGATCCGGCCGCAGAGGCGGCGCAACTGTGGTTCGCCCAGGTGGACGACAAGAACACCACGATCTGGGCGCAGTTCAAAGGGGTGGACCCGAACAAAGAACTGGTGGAGATGAATGTCCGAAAGACGGTCTTCTATCCCGACAAACCGGGCATGAACTACATCACCGTGCGCGGCCTCATATTGCGACAGGCAGCCACCCAGTGGGCGCCGCCGACGGCAGAGCAGGTCGCCATTATCGGCAATCATTGGAGCAAAGGCTGGATCATCGAGAACAACGTCATAAGCCACTCGGTGTGCTGCGGCGTTGCGCTCGGCAAGCACGGCGATGAGTTCGACAACACCTCCGCCGACACGGCCGAAGGCTACGTGAAGACCATCGAGCGTGCCATCGAGCATGGCTGGAGCAAGGAAAACATCGGACACCACATCGTCCGCAACAACGTCATTTCCCATTGCGAGCAGACGGGCGTCGTCGGCAGCCTGGGCGCCGTGTTCAGCAGCATCACCGGCAACACCATCCACGACATCCACATTCGGCAGCTCTTCACGGGTGCCGAGATGGCGGGCATCAAACTCCACGGTGCCATTGACGTGGAAATCCGAGGCAACAACATCTATCGGACCTGTCTGGGCACCTGGCTCGACTGGATGGCCCAGGGCGCGCACGTGACCGGCAACCTGTACCACGACAATCTCTCGCGTGACCTCTTCGTCGAGGTGGACCACGGTCCCTTCCTGGTGGACAACAACCTGTTCCTGTCGCCCGGCTCGCTGCTTTCCGTGTCGCAGAGCGGCGCCTATGTGCACAACCTGTTCATGGGCAAATTCGACATCCATAAACTTGACGAACGCCTGACGCCCTTCCACAAGGCCCATTCCACCGAACTTGCCGGCATGCACAACAACCCCAACGGCGACGACAAGTATTACAACAACATCTTCGTCGCGCGCGGCGACCTGCGACCCTATGACAAGGCGAAAATGCCCGTGTGGATGAAGGGCAACGTCTTCCTCAACGGCGCCAAGCCATGCAAGGTTGAGACGGAGCCGACGCTCAAGCCGAAACTGGATCCGGCGATCAAGCTGGTTGAAAAGTCGGACGGCTATTATCTCGAACTGAACCTCGAGCACGGCTGGAAAGGCAAGGACAGACGCCCGCTCGTGACCACGGAACTGCTCGGCAAGGCGGCAATTCCGGACCTGCCCTACGAGAACCCGGACGGCACACCGCTCAAGATCGACAAAGATTTCTTTGGCAAGTCCCGCAGCGAAAAGAATCCCTGTCCCGGGCCGTTCGAGAAGCCGGGAACGGGAAAGGTCTCGCTGAAGGTGTGGTAGCCGGGCATGAACTTTGTGCGCCTTCGTGGCATCCTCAGGCCCGAACGTGGTTCGGGCTTGGGGATGCTCTTCATTTAGCCGGCAGGTGTATCCCAAGAAGACACCCCCAGACCCTGCCTTCACTGCGCTACGGCGTGGTCTGAGGGTGCCACAAGACGCCCCACGGGATAGTCTATGAAAGACGTTCTTACTCCACCGGTCTGAGCAAATCCGGCGCGATGTTCTCCGCGTGGGTTCCGAAATCCGCCCGGGCACCGTGGGGGTTGTGCACCCAGATGGTCCCGCTCAGGTCGCGCACGCCGTGGTCTTCTTTTTCCATGTGGACAACAAGTGCAGGACGGTCGACTGTGTCGTAGACGTGGCAGTCGATGAACTCGATGCCGCCCATCTTCGTGGTCAGGTTGGGCCGGCGCAGCGTGATGGAGATGGGCGAACGGGGGGAGTTGTCGTCGAGCGGGTCGGCCAGCCATGCGTTCTTCCAACTGCAATGGTCGAAGCGCACCTTCACGCCCTCGCTGGATTTGTCGTAGAGA
>CAIJOU010000531.1 GCA_903822375.1 Candidatus Hydrogenedentota bacterium | reverse complement strand
GTGCCGCCTCCCGGGCCGACGCCAGGCGTTGGTCCTGACCCTTAACCAGCGCGACCGCCTGAGGGAATTGGACACCACCGTGGAGGTGCGACCGGTTTGGGAGTGGTCGCTCGCCGGCCAGTCGCCCGCTGGCGTCTAATGGCCCTGTGATTCTGCGCGATCGGGCGGGGCCTGAGGTCCGTGGTCCGTGGTCCCGTGGTCCCGCAGTCAGTAGCCCGCAGACCGTAGTCCCATTTGTCGACGTAGGGACGCCGGTTGCCCGGCGCCCTCCTCACACATCCCGGCGTGCAGTATTCTGCATATGCGTAAACCGCCGCTTCGCCGAAATGGGTCATAATGCTAGGTGGAATGGGTCACTTGCAGGCGTAAAACACGCTCTCCGGCGGCACGGATGTTCTGCTCGGCGTTCGGGGTGAGCTTGCCGCGTACCACGGGGAAGAATGGGCGAGGGGGGATGCCTTTACTGCCTGACATGATGGACTCGGGAGTCTGGACATAACGACTTTTCTTGGGCTGGATTTGACCGATTTTGACGCCGGCAATGTGCCCTTTGGCTCCGAATTGATGGATGGCGGCATAGACCATCGGGTTGGAGACGGTGGCACCAGTGTTGGAGACGGATAGATGGAAGGAACTGGATAGGGTGCCGGATTTTTGGAGGGTCGATTGGGTGCCGTCCTTCTTCGCCGGCCAGCTTGTGGGGCGGTAGGCGGAATCTTTAAAGTTGCCCTTGGTGAGACTCAGGAAGGTGGTGCCCATGGCGCGAAAGATGGGCTCGGGCCGTCGGGCGGCGGCGGCCATGCGGGTGAGGGCGGGGCTGACGTCGTCGTGGGTGATTCGGAAGCTGATGGCAGCCATAGGGGGAATGTCAGTCGCGGATGATGTTGACTGTATGGTTTTTTCCGGTAGCGAGCGTGAAATCCAGTGCCCGGGCATCGGCAAATTTTTCTGGCGCGTCGATTGGTCCGCGAAAGCCGGAGACCATATTACCTGCTGGATCCAGGATTTGAACGCCGACGGTCGGCTCTCCTGGATAGTTCGCTCCGTAACCAAGCCAGTGGCCATCATTGGCGTGAGCCTTTACCTGATCCCAGAGAGGCCGTTCTGGATCTGCAAGTCTTAATATCTCGGAAGGGCGGTAAACAAAAATGTCCGTTGCTGTGGCCCGGACATCAACAGAATCGGGAAGGAACGGACGAAGAGCGTTGGCTATTTGAGGAGCGGACTCTCCTACGTTTTCATGAAAGAGTGGTTTGCGTCCTGTGGCGGCGGCTGAGATTTGCGCACTCCATTCTCGCGTAAGTGAGCGTACCACTTCTCCCTCCAGAGAGGCTCCCCAAATTCGTTCACTTGCGCCAAAAGCCGTTTCCCCTCCGGCGAAGAAGCGCTGACTATCCTTATGGACGTTTTCGGGGTCTGCATATTCTTGCTGTTCTTACTGATAGGAAATTGCTTTCTGGGCGCCCGCAGGTACTGGGCGCTGCGCGGGTGAGGGAGAATTGCTTTTTCATGGTCACGCTGATTTTTCACCGCTTTTCCCTACACTTAGCGCACCGGCTCGCGGGTGTAAACCGCAGAATTGAGCAGAATTGAGAAAAAGTGGGGGCGGGGTGGCAACGGCGGGGCGCCGGCTAGCCGGGCCAGGGTGGGTCGTCGCAATTGGGGCCTGGGCGGGCAAGGGTGG
>CAIJOU010000530.1 GCA_903822375.1 Candidatus Hydrogenedentota bacterium | reverse complement strand
GGCTTCGCGCAGTGGGAATGCCGGATTCCTCTTTTCGCCGCTGGTGGCTGAATTAACCCGCATGACTGGATGACGCCGCCGCCCCTGTGCAAAGGCTACTCTAATAAGAGCCACTCACACTGTTGGGTTGTTCCCCGTGACAACATTGCTGGTCCTGCACGCACTTGAAACACGCAACCGGGGCTTCAGTGACAGGACAACCCGCTGTCTGGGACGGCAGGAAACAAGACGCCGCCTCTTGTCCATCAGCGACAAGAGGCGGCGGATTGTACAGTGTCGGGTGACTGATCAGGCAAGCGGGTCCTTGCTTCCGAACAATGCCGACTCCAGGAAATTGAATATGGGGGTGGTGAGGAAATTGTCGAAGAGGCCAGTCAACAACTTCACAAGAATGCCCAACAGATCATTCAACATGACTCGTTCCTTTTGGTTTCAGTCCTGCGCCGACGGCGCGTTTAACCATCTGGTCGGCGGTCAGCTGCCGATGCCCAGGAGACCGTTCAGCGCCCCGGTGAGAATGCTGTCAATAAAACCCGAGAGATAGTCGAACAGCGCGCTGAGCAACCCTTGAAAGAAATCGTTAAGCAACATTTGAGGAACTCCTTGTGGCTGTGCCGTGGTTAGAGTCTTCTTTCAGGCACCGGCCTTTCCGCACATTCCGGAAAGGCCGGTTTGTACGAACTTACATGATGTGGCCGCCCTTCGACGAAAGGCTTCCGTGAAGCTGGAACTCCGGATACGCGGCCACGCCCATCTCAGGAACGTCGAGGCCTTCCAGTTCGTCTTCCCGCGAACAGCGTATCGGCATGACCAGTTTCTGCAGTTTGAAGAAGATATAGGCGCTGCCAAAAGCCCAAACGATGCAAACACCGGCGCTGATCAACTGGGCCACCAGCTGGCTGACGTCGCCGTAGAACAGTCCCGTGACGCCCTGGCCGGCCTTGCCCAGGTATTCGGTCGCGCCCACGCCGTTCCAGGCGGCGCCGTAGGTGCCGTCGGAGAACAGGCCGAGCGATATCAGGCCCCAGATGCCGTTCACGCCGTGCACGGAGACCGCACCGACCGGGTCATCCACCCCTACGCGCTCCCAGAAGAACACCGAGATGCACACCAGGATGCCGGCGATCAGGCCAATCACCACGGAGGACCATGCCGTGACAAAACCGCACGGCGCCGTGATGGCCACGAGTCCGGCCAGCAGGCCGTTGGCGGCCATGGACGGATCGTACTTGCCAAACCTCCACTTCATGTAGAGGAGGGCTGACATTGCACCACCCGCGGAGGCGAGCATGGTGTTCACGGCGACCACACCGATGCGCAGGTTGCCTGCGCCCGTCGAGCCGAGCGTCGAGCCGGGATTGAACCCGAACCAGCCGAAGGCAAGGATGAAGGTGCCGATAATGGCCATCGGGATGTGGTGACCGGGCATGGCCACGGGCTTGCCCTCCTTGTTGTACTTGCCGAGGCGCGGGCCGAGAGCCAGCGCGCCCGCCAGCGCGGCGCAACCGCCGACCGCATGCACCACGCCGGACCCCGCGAAGTCAACCGCGCCGTGCCCGAGGCCGAAGTTCTGGCCGAGCATGGCCAGGCCGCCGCCGCCCCAGACCATGTGACCGTAGATGGGGTAGCAAATCATCGAGATGAAGAAGCCGTACACCAGGAAAGCGGTGAAGCGCCAGCGCTCGGCCATCGCGCCGGTGGGAATGGTGGCCGTGGTGTCCATGAAGACCATCTGGAACAGGAACAGCGTGTAGATGGCGACGTCATAGACCGACGGGCTCAGAAAGAATCCCTTGGTGCCGAAGAGGCCGAAACCGGCGATGGAGAACTCATATCCATTGAGCCCCGGCACGCCGCCCAGCGCGGCCGGGCCGCCAATCTTGCTCGACGCCAGGCTGCCGAACATCAGTGCGAAGCCCGCAATCCAGAAACCCAGCATGCCCACGGGGTAGATCATGAAGTTGGTCATGATCACATGGGCCGCGCTCTTGGCGCGGCAGAAGCCTGTCTCAACCATGGCGAATCCCGCCTGCATGAACATGACCAGGAAACCCGTCAGCAGCGTCCATACGATGTTGTTCGCCAGATGGCCCTGACCCACCGCGTCCAGCGTCCTGAGCAGGTCCCCGTTGGTGGCGGGCTGGTCCTTGGTGTCCTGGAGTTTTTTCAATTCGTCGGGCGTGAACGCCGGCCCGGCCGCAGTGAACGCGTTGGCCGCTGTTCCGGTGGCACCACCGCCCGGATCAATGGGCGGCGCCGCGGACTCGACTGCAGGCGCGGCGTCATCCGCCGCGTGCGCCACCGGGCCGCTTGTCATTACACTCATGAGGACAAGGAGGGCCACCGACACCATCATGGCCGCGAAGGTGAGGCACATGGCGCCGCCTGGCCCTTTCAGGAATCCTATCCGCCCGTAACAATCTTTCTTCTTCATCGAAAAACTCCTTTCTTGGACCGTTTGCTTTTAACTTGCCAGCAACAACCACAAACGGTGGTCATCCTCCGGCGCCGCCTGCAACTGAATAAAAGACGCGACCGTGATGGTCTTGGGATCGCACGAACCCATGAGAGCAAGCGTTGTGCCAAGCGGGGAAATATGCCCGATAAACACTTTCTGAGCCCGCGATGCGAATGGGGCAGCGACTGGCAGGCGATGCAGTAAGTGCCTGTGAAATTTGACGTTATGAAAACATCGCCCGTTTATGAAAAGGGCTTCCCCTCTTGCGCCGCGCATAGATCTGCCAAGGGCTGTCAGTGGCTGTCAAATCAGTTCTGCACCCCGCTGGGGGAACAAATCCGTGTTCTTTCAGGGGAAAGGTTCCGGATGGTAGGAATTCGTACATACCCATGTTACAGCATTAACATTTTTTCTATGTCTACTATAATATGATATGCGCTTATTTTAGTGGTGGGTTGTTTGACAATGGGAGCGCACACACTCGCACACTCCCCCCGAAGGCATGCCAACGGGAGGAGACTTTGCGCGTTCTGGCGGACGCCGATGCGGCTGTGAAATGAATGGGGGGGCGTGCATTTCCACAAGGCGGGAAAGGGTGGGGCCGGCTCTCGAAAGAGCCGACCCCGGGTGATGCCTTGAGACAAGAAAAAGGCTATAGATTGCGGCCGACGTTTACGCCACGGCGCTGTCTCCGGTCTCGCCGGTGCGGATGCGCACGGCGTCTTCCACATTGAGCACAAAGACCTTGCCGTCACCGATACGCCCTGTGGCCGCAGCCTTGGTAATGGCGTTGAGAGCGACAGCCAGCTTGTCGTCGGTGATAATCACCTCCACCTTTACCTTGGGCAGAAACTCGACGACATATTCGGCGCCGCGGTACATTTCCTTGTGGCCCTTCTGCCGACCAAAGCCCTTCACTTCGGTAACGGTCACGCCCGGAATGCCCTCGCGGGCCAGGGCGTCCTTTACCTCCTCCAACTTGAACGGTTTGATTATGGCTTCAATTTTCTTCAAGGCGTTTTACCGGTTCCGGCTCCTTTCTGCGGTTGGCCGCGGCGCAATGTGCACCTTGGCAGTCCCGTAAGCAAACATCATGGAACCACCGCAGCCTGCGATCGTTCTTCCAGAACCCAAGCAATCGCCGTGCCAGTTTGGATAATGACGGTTGCTTTGTCTTGGGGGTGAGTTCACAAAAGAGGCGCAAATGGCCGTGTTAAGGTGACAGGAAGACGTTCAGGCCCATTTACGCGATGGCTGGGGAAAAAGCGAGAGTGGGTGCTTGCTTATGACCGCGCGGTGACTTCGAGGACCGCAACCCACCAGCATGTAGGAGTCCAAATTGCCGAGGACGCTTGTGGTTTACCAAAACTCGTCCCCACTGGCGAACACGGACCTATGATGGCTGCGACATCCGGTGAGTTTCTCATCAGCCATGACCGGCTCACGAGACTCAGCCAGCGCTGCCCGCGCAATAGTGGGTGCCTTCCGGTTATCGCAGCCCCTCGCCGGGGCACGGACTTGGCCGCAATCGCAATGAGACCGCGAAGCTGGGCATGTTCCGTGGGGCGGCCGAGCCCACGGAAGAGGTGCTTCAGCGCGGCGAAGTGGAACACCCTGCCCGCCCGGTGCATGGGCCTGCCGCATGGCTTCTGTCTTCTCGATGTCTCCGACTATCCGCGCGCCGGTACTACAACTGAGTTTTCGCCGACTCAACGCGAATGACCATGGCCCCGCGCGCCCAGGGAAACTGCTCTTTGACCCTGGCGACCAAGTCCCCGTCAATCAGTATCTCGGCCACGCCGGTGAGCAGACATCCCTGGCCGGGGCCGTGCGTTCCCTGGACTTGACGGGACGCGGCCAGAACCTGCACCCTGGAATCGCGCCTGAGATTCGCCTCGGTTTCCCGCAAATAGCCCACGGGAACGATCAGGGTGTCGTCGCCGATTCCCAGTTTTCGCAGGTAGTCGCCCCAGGTCGCCACCAGGTGCGGTCCTGCCTCTCCCTGAGTGACAATGGTCACATACTCCGTGGCTTCCAGCGTTTGGCGGCACGCATTTTCGATCATGGCCATTGTTGTATTGTCCTTGTAAGTGGTAAGCAAGTTTCTCTCTGAGGCAATCGTAATGACGGGCCGTCCGCATGTCAACCGGGTGGTTCGCCACCTTGCGGTCAGGCGAAGCGCCGCCCGCGCACCAGGGAGAACATGACGATGGGTTCTCCAAGGTATTGGGTCAGGCTGGGGAAGCTGGACACGGAACCGTTCCGCGCCTTCGCCGGTGCACGCGACAACGCATGCGCGGAATTGCGGGACACTTGGCCGATGCCGCATTCACCGCGGTCAGGAGTTGAACCGGAATGGGCAAAACAAGAGTCTGAAAGTTTCCGCCAAAGACAATCGAATGGGTCTCCCTTTGTCTGTATGCCAACCCTACAACGCCCCAATAACCCAACAAAGACAACCCGCGGGGTGTTTCCCGCGGGTTGCTTTTTGGGTTGATGAATTAGCCCGTGGTCATCCACGGGACATGCACTCTCCTATGGCAGGACGGTCGTGGGCTCCGATGAGCTGGCTTCATAGGTATGCGCCGGGTCTACCGTCCCGACAGAATCCCAGATGTAGCTCGTGGTGTATGTGTGGTTCGTTATGGTCCCGGCCGGAACCAGAACCGCATGCACGGCATAGAGCGCCGTGCCCGGCTGCAGGACAACACTGGGGGACATAACAATCAACTGCAGCCCCGGAGTGCTGTTATCGGCCGTGTAGTCGACGCCCGCCGTCAGAAGCGCGGCGGTGGGACTCGACGTATCCGACAGGACGAGGCCCGTTACCGGATCCGTAACCGGGCTGGAGTCGAGATAGATCTGGGTCGAGACCATCTGGAAGACGCCGGCAATGCCAAGCACGGTCGGGTTGACGAGACCGAAACTGTAGGTCATCTTGTTATTCATCACACCCTCGTTGGAATGCGGCTCAACATAGAACACCGAGAAGTAGGTGACGTTGCTCCCGACCGCGATCGGATCACCGAGATCGACAAGCTGGGTCTGCAGGGCCGAGAAGGCCGGAATCTCCACGCAGTCCGTGGCCTCCCTGGTCTCGGCGTTGCTGCTCGTGACGGTCGCCGTGTCGCAGTAGGTGCCTTTGACGGCTCCAAGCGGAATGCGGCTCACGACGGTGAAGGTCACGCTGGCACCTGCCGCGAGACTGATTTCATTGGCTGTAACGACATTGCCGGCCAGCACGCCACCCACACCGTCCATGCTCGAACTCACGTAAATGGCCCGGACATTGACCGCGGTGTTGAGGCCCAGCAGGTCGCTGATGACGACATTCCTGGCTGTGGCCGTGCCTGTATTGCTCACGACGATGGTCGAGGCATAGGTTGCACCCGGAAGGACGCTGTCCGGAGCATTCGCCTTCGTGATCGTGAGGTTGGGCGTGGCCACGGTCAGGCAGGCCTCGTCAGTGCCGATACCGATGGTCCCGGAAGTGGCCGTGACGTTAACCGTATCGCAGTAAAGCCCGTCAACAGAGGCTTTGACCGTAAAGAGCATTGTCGTGGTGGCTCCCGCGGCAAGGTCTCCGTTGATGGTATCAAAGCCGCCATTGGCATTCGGCGTGCCCGGTGAATCTCCGACGATTTGGTAGTTTGCGAGAACGCCGGTGGTGAGTTCGTCGTGGACTTCCACGCCCGTCGCCGCACCTGAACCGCTGTTGATCACCCGCACGCGCAGCCGGGCCGGTTCATTGACCGCCACGGTCAGAGCCTTGCCCAGGCTCGTCGTGTTATCGGCGGCGACGAAGTCCTTGATGATGCCCAGGTTCGACTCAAGGGCGGTGAAGCAGGCCTGCGCGTTGAGATCGACCGGGGTCCAGGTTTTGTTGCCGGCGCTGTAAGTGAGGATCTCGGCTTCGTTGCAGTAGGTGCCGGCCTCGGTGACCGTGGCGGTGAAGGTAAAGGTCTTTGTGTCGCCCGCGGGGACCGGGAAGGAATTGGCGAAGCCGTCACCGTCCGCTGTGCTGCCCTCAGGAAGCGCGCCGAGAGAGTAATTCGCCCCTGTGCCGGATGCCAGGAAGTCATTCAACGCGACGTTTGTGGCGTCGCCCTCGCCGACATTGCTGACCGTTACGGTCCAGGTGGCGGAGGCGGTGCCGGAAACGAGGTTCACGATTTCCGGGCTGACGGTCTTGGTGATCTTAAGTTCCGGCGCGGGCGCGAAGCTCTTGAACAGAATCTGCTTTCCGATCTCTTCCCCGTTGATGGTCGCCACGGCGACAATGCGGCCTTCCGCGATTGCATCAGGCGAGAAGAGCGTCACCCAGGTCATGCCGTCGACAAAAGGCGTTTCGAGCCCGGTGCGGTTGTAGAGCGGATACTGCGCCGCAATAAACGGAAATCGCTCAGCCGCAAGCCGGGAGTTATTGGTACGCGTATCGGCCTGGTCATCGAAGATCCCGTATCCGGACCCGATGCGGTTGTCATCGCATGTTCCGAACTGCATGCTGTTGACTCTTCCGGACCACCACTGGTCGAGCTCCCATCGGACATCCGCGCCGATGACAGCATAGACCTTCCCGGCAGCGTCCTCGTAACCGACCCACGAGCAGGCAAGATTCTGTGTGTGGCTCGGTGCGGTCTCATCCTGCTCGCCGGGCAGGGGTTGTCCGGGATCCGTGAAGCTTGGGGTTTCCAGATTGGCGGGAATGATCCCCAGGGGTTCGTCCTCGAGCCAGGCGTAAAAGATGAACTTGCCGGAGCCCGTGTTAACGGCGTCAATCGGGATGAGGTTGGCGTTTCCATCACGATACACCACACGGGGTGCCTCGGAGATGACGGGCATCGGCTCCAGGATTAATGAGATTTGTGAGGTTTGGCCGGAGACGACGTTTATTTCGCTTGAACCATCGTGGAACGCGGTCGCGGTCGCTTTCGCGAGGTACTGGCCCGGAACCAAATCGGCGAGCATTTGGTTGCCGGTGAACGTCTGCTTGACCTTGCCCGGTCCCGTGACAACCACGACGGCGGACGCCGGATTGACGGTGACATTGAGGGCTCCGCCGGAGATGGCGGGCATCGGCTCCAGAATTAATGCAATTTGCGACGTTTGGCCGGCTACGACGTTTATTTCGCCGGAACCGTCGTGGAACGCGGTCACCGTCGCTTTAGCGAGGTACTGGCCCGGAGGTAAATCGGCCAGCATTTGGTTGCCGGTGAAGGTCTGCGTGAAATTGCCCGGTCCTGTGACAACCACGACGGCGGACGCCGGGTTGACGGTGACATTGAGGGCTCCGGTCGTCGTCGATACATTC
>CAIJOU010000529.1 GCA_903822375.1 Candidatus Hydrogenedentota bacterium | reverse complement strand
GGCGCGGGCCGGCGAGGGCCGCAGGCCCGAACGCGACAGTGGACGGCCGCGGGGTGACCGCGGCGGGCGCGGCGGCGGACGCGGCGGCGGACGCGGCGGACGCGGCGGGTCCTCGGACTGACAAGGTTTAACCTTCGGCGTGCCGCATGTGCGGGGCCGGATTGAGGAATGACGAATCATGCTGATGCCCAAGCGAGTTAAATACCGCAAACAGCAGCGCGGACGCCGCTCCGGAATGACCAAGGGCGGCGCGGAGCTGGACTTTGGTGAATATGGTTTGAAGGCGACCGAGGACGGCTGGGTGACGGCGCGCCAGATAGAGGCGGCACGTATCGCCATCACGCGCCACCTCAAGCGCGGCGGCAAGGTGTTCATCCGGATTTTCCCGGACAAGCCGATCACCAAGAAGCCGGCCGAAACGCGCATGGGCAAGGGCAAGGGCGCCCCGGAAGAGTGGGTGGCCGTGATCAAGCCCGGACGCGTTATGTTCGAGGTTGAGGGTGTTGAAGAGACGCTTGCCCGCGAAGCCATCCGGCTGGCGGGATTCAAGCTGCCTATCAAGACGAAGTTCGTGGCCCGCGCCTAACGGCGCCCGGCGCAACAGACTTGCAGGAGAAGACGACGTGAAGGCGAAGGAACTTCGGGAACTTACCGACGATGTGCTGCGTGAACGGCTTGCCGAGCGCAAGGCGGACATTATGACGTTCCGGCTGCAGCTGGCAACCAGCGTGGTCGAGAACGTGCGCCGGTCGCGCGAGTCGCGCCGGGATATCGCGCGGATACTGACAATCCTCAGGCAGCGGGAAACGGCCGCCACGAAAGGGATGAAGTAGGATGGACGACCAGAACATCGCGCCGACGGCGCAGGCGGGCGGAATCCGCAAGGAACGGGTGGGCGTGGTCACCAGCACGGCCATGCAGAAGACCATCACCGTTGCGGTGCAGATGACCAAGCTGCACCCGCTGTACAAGAAGGCCCTCAAGCGCACCAAGAAGTTCAAGGCGCACGACGAGGAGCAGACCTGCAACGTGGGCGACGTGGTCCGCATCCGGGAGACCCGCCCGTTGAGCCGCACCAAGCGCTGGCGCCTGGTCGGAATAGTGAAGCGCGCGGACTGAGCGCGGTGAAAGGCTGAACCATGATCCAGATCTATTCAAAACTGACGGTTGCCGACAACTCGGGCGCGCGGGAAATCCGCGTGATCCAGGTGATGGGCGGCTCGCGTCGGCGCTATGCGGCGATAGGCGACATCATCACGGCCAACGTTCGTGACGCGCTGCCCAACGCCGCGATCAAGAAGGGCGACGTGGTCAAGGCGGTGGTGGTCCGGATTCGGAAGGCGACGCAGCGCGCCGACGGTACGGTAATACGTTTTGACTCGAACGCCGCGGTGATAATCAACAACCAGAAAGAGCCGAAGGGCACGCGCATCTTCGGGCCGGTTCCCCGCGAGTTGCGCGAGGGCGGCTTCCTGCGCATCCTCTCCCTGGCTCCCGAAGTGGTGTGAGGTAAGGTCATGTACATTCGCAAGAAAGACACGGTGGTGGTGATTCGCGGCAAGTACAAAGGCCGTCGCGGGCGCGTGCTTGAAGTGTATCCGACATCCGAGCGCATCCTCGTTGAGGGCGTGAACATGATGAAGCGCCACACGAAGGCGTCGCGCGGCAACCAGGCCGGCGGCATCGTGGAGCGCGAGGCCCCGATTCACGTGTCCAACGTGATGGCGTGGTGCGAGGCGGTCGGAAAGCCGTCGCGGATTGTCATGAAGCGGCTCGAGGACGGCAGCCGTATTCGAGTGTGGAAGCTGACAGGCGAGACGCTGGACTAAGCCCCGTGCAGACGGGGCCCGGCGAAACATTAGGAGTGGCCAGCCGTGGCGGCAAGATTGCAAGAGAAATACAGGAACGACGTGGTTCCGGCGCTTCGCGCCGAGTTTGACTACAAAAACGTCATGCAGGTGCCCCGCCTGGAGAAGGTGGTGGTGAACATGGGCGTGGGCGACGCAATCGGCGACGCAAAGGTGATG
>CAIJOU010000528.1 GCA_903822375.1 Candidatus Hydrogenedentota bacterium | reverse complement strand
TTATTTTGTCCCAGTAAGCGAAAGCTATCCACAGCAGGAACGGCAGTGTCAGGAAGAACTGCATTATTGCCGTGGAAAACTCGCTCGACTTCAGCTGTTCCTGAAAGCGCATGACGGCGATGATGAATGCGGCATGGCACGCGAAAAGAATGGCGCAGCCGTAGAGCAGGATGCGCAGCCTTTTCCAGAACGCCAGTCCGGCCGTGGCCAGCACCAGCGCCACATAGGGCGGCACGTTGGTCACCAGATGGGCAAGGGGAATAGACGGCTCGTGCGCGCCGACACGAAACACCAGCATCGTGTCCGTGTTGAAGACGCCCATGGGCTCAATGCGCCCCGTCTCAATGGGCACGCCGGCGGCGAATTTCAGGATGCCGCCGGTGGCCTGCATGAGCAGCCAGCCGTAGGCGGGCAGCACGTACAGCCACCACAGCATGACCAGCACGCAGACAAACACGAGGAATTTGGCGCAAAACCAAAGAAGGCCGCGCCCGTGCCGCTTGTTCATTCTTCAGCCTTCCTCCGAACGATGTATTCCACCCAGGCCAGCCACACCGCCACGACGAAGACAATATAAACAGCCTGCCACACGTATTCGTGGGCGAACTTGAACCATTTGCCGTCCTGGTCCAGGGCGCCAATGACGCCGAGCACGGACAGGCGGAAAACATTGACCAGATACATCAGCGGAAGCCCCCCCACTATGCCGACAAGCCGTTTCCACCACGGCGCGGGGAAAGCCAGCACGGCGGCAAGGAAGATCGCCATGACCTCAATCGCACCGCATTCGGAGACGACAATGAACGAGAACGACCGGGTCTGTTCATCGCTTGCCGGACGCTCGCCCTTGTGGATGGCCTGCTGCACCTTGCGCAGTTCCACGATCCGCGCCTGCAGCGGCGTCTTTTGGCGGTCCTTCTCCCCGGCGTCCAGGCTCGGATCATCCGTTATTGCATCGCACTGTTCTTGAAGGTTGTCAATTTCACTGGATATGCCCGGAAACAGGACAAAGGACACTTGGGGACCGATTATGGAGGACCCTTGGGGACTGGTTGCGGAGGCCGCACGGGTCCGGCGGTTGTCGCTGCTCCGGTAGTCCCATCTTTCCCAGGCGCTCAGGGGGGCATTCGGTGCCGCCGCGATTTCCTCCGGCGTGGCCGTATCCCGGCCGGCATGCCAGGCCGCCAGCGTGGCCCGCACGCGCTGCGGGCCCAACTCCCGCAGGGAGCGCTTTTCCAGTTCTGATTTGTAGCCAATCTTGCTCAGCACCCAGGAAGTGTCGCGCGCGACATGAAACAAATACCAGTCATTGGCCGGGGTGGGGATGGCGTAGCGGTAGGCGGTCAGCAGGATGAGCATGGTCGTGACAAACACCCCCACAAAGCCCGCAATCCGGCGCCGCGACTGGCGGCGTTCGGCATGCGTTTCTTCGCTGTGCTGGGGTGCTTCGGACATTGCGGAATTCCATGGATTGACTGCTGTCCAAGAATAGCAAGCCGCCCCCGACCCGCGCAAATCGGGTGGCCCGCTGTTTTCCAATGGAAGTTCTCAGAATGGCGTCGCCAGTCACCGGAATCTTCCTCCGGGAACTTCCCATCCTTCGATGTTTCCATCGCTCCCCGACCCGCGCCGCCCACGCCCCGGCCGCCGCCGAAGTGCACCGCTCCCCTGTTTTCGTTTAAGATCACCCCCTTGCAGCCGATTTCAACCCGGAGATTTTCCATGTCCAGTCTGAACACACTCGAACAGATGATTCTCGACGGAATGCTGGGACGCCGTCCCGACCTGGAGACCTGCTCGCAGGAACTGGTCCAGGCGCATGAGGCCTTGGTGAAATGCTATGACGGCGGTGGAACGCTGTTCACCTGCGGCAATGGCGGGTCCTATGCCGACGCGATGCATATCGTCGGCGAACTGGTCAAGAGCTTCGAACGGCGGCGGCCGCTGACGAGCGAGTTCATGGCGGCGCTCGCGCCGCTGCCCTTTGGCGAGGATCTGGCCCAGCACCTCGAGGCGGGGTTGCCCGCAATCACGCTTGGACTCAACCTCGCGCTCAAGACCGCAGTGGAAAACGACTCCCCCATGCGCGACATCTCCTTCGCGCAGGAACTGAACGCCATGATGCGGCCCGGCGACGTGCTGCTGGCCATTTCGACCAGCGGCAACGCGCCCAACTGCCGCATGGCGCTGTCCGTGGCCAAGGCCAAGGGCGGCACGGGCATCGCGTTCACCGGCCCCAAGGGGGGTGCCATGGCCGAGTTTGCCGACATCGTCATCAAAACCCCGGGCGACTCGACCAAGGTCGTGCAGGAGGCCCACGCCACGTTGTGGCACACCCTGTGCTGCCTGATCGAGGCGCACTATTTCCCCGAACCGCGATAACGAGTGGCTCGGATACTGTAGGACAGGCGCCCTCGCCTGTCAGCCTGAAGCGGATGACGGGGAACGACAGCCGAGGGCGGCTGTCCGACAGTTTTGAGTGCGGCGGCCATGCCGCCGCTTTTCTTCGCCGGGACCACGCCCTGGCAGCGCGAAGCGCAGCTTCGCGGACAAGTGTGTTCCCAAGTGCTTGGGAACGAGACCCAAGGTGACTGGGCAGCAACGAACAACCCTGAGGTACAGACACTCCCATGAGTCCCATACGTCGCATAAGTCCCATCGTGCATTGTTGCGTGACGCTTTCCGTTCTGTTGCTGGCCGCGGTCTCGGCCGCGGCACTTGACCTGGACAGCCTCACCCCCATCTTTCACGCCGGTGCGGGCGCGGAACAGTCCGGAGCGGTGCTGCTCAATCCGGGCGAATGCCCGGAAGCCGAACTGAACAAGACGCACTGCCTCGACCTTGCGCCGGACACGGACCCGTACAAACTCAACAGCTATCAGTTCCGCATCACCGACCCGCGCTGGTTTGAGAAAGGAGGGCGCACGCTGGTGGTGACCTTTGTCGATGAGGGGGCGGGCATAATTCAACCCCAGGCCCTCGCCGGCGACACCTTCAATGGCAGCTATGCCGGCCCGTCCCGCATGCGCTCCTACACGCGGCTCAACACCGGCGGCCTGCGCCGCGCCGTGTTCGAGTTCAACCTGTCTGCCCCGCCGCCAAGAGACGCCAAGCATGCGC
This sequence comes from Candidatus Hydrogenedentota bacterium, assembly GCA_903822375.1. Lineage (GTDB taxonomy): Bacteria > Hydrogenedentota > Hydrogenedentia > Hydrogenedentales > CAITNO01 > CAITNO01. The sequence goes on along the minus strand of CAIJOU010000528.1, from coordinate 880 downwards.
TTCTGACCATCGGCGGCCTGCGCCATCTGGTGGACCTGCGCATCGGCCCGGCGCTGTCCCCCGCGGAATGGGATGAGGTAATCAAGACCATTCCGGCCAAAGTGACGCCCATGGTCACCCTGACCCATCCCATGCAACTGACCACCACGGCCGGGGTCAGCGTCTTCGAGAAGGACGGTGACGACCTCGCCCAGTCGCTGGAGGCCATGGCCGACCTTGCGCCCCTGGCGCGCGTGCTCGGGTTCACCTCCATCGAGAGTTACGTGCTGTGGCGGCGCATTGAGCCCAAAGAAGAGGGCAAATTCGATTTCAGTTTCTACGATGGCGTGATTGAGAAACTGAAAGCCTACGACCTGAAGTGGTTTCCACTGCTCATCGTCGGCTCGGCCTATGCCCTGCCGGATTGGTTCGCCGCCAGCCCGGAAAACGTGGGCATGGTCTGCCTGGAGCACGGCCAGTCCAACGCCATCCAGAGCATCTGGAGCCCCTGGCACCAGCGCCACGTGTCCCGGGTGCTCCGCGCCTTCGGTGAACACTACGACGGCAAGGGCATACTTGAGGCGGTGCGCCTCGGACCGAGCGGCAATTTCGGCGAGTCCCAGTATCCCGCGGGCGGCAACTGGGGACTGCGCGGCCAAAAGATGCATATCCACATCGGCTGGTGGGCGGGCGATCCCTATGCGCGCGCCGATTTCCAGCAGTATCTCAAGAGGAAATACGGCACCGTTGCCGGACTCAACAAGGCCTGGAACGGCACGACGCTGCGCTCTTTTGACGAGGTGGCCCTCACGCTGCCGCAGGTCATCCAAAGCCGCCAGGAGCGGCTCGACCTGACCGGCTGGTACACCGACAGCATGTCGCACTGGTGCGACTGGTGGTC
>CAIJOU010000527.1 GCA_903822375.1 Candidatus Hydrogenedentota bacterium | reverse complement strand
TGCTGTCGCTGGCCGTGCTGTGGGCTGGCGGGCTCGTGGCGTTTGTGCTGTGCTCAACGTTCTACCTGAGCGTCAACCGCAGTTTCTACGGCAACAAGCCTGACGGATGGGGCGGCGCCAATATGCGGTTTGGGGCTCAGGCGGATTGGCGGGTAAAGCCCGTCATCAAGAGCCACGCGCACCGGTAGCGCGGCGACAAAATACTATGGGAAGAATGGGAGGAAGGAGAGGTATAAGAAGAAGGCACCAAGGCAACGGTGCCTGTGAAGGACTGTGAGCGGGTTTCTTTGCTCTCCCATAACGCCCATACTTCCCATCATTCCCATGTCTTCCCATGCCGCCGTGTTGCCCGCCCGCCCGCAGGTAAGTATCATAGAAGCTGTGATCAACCGCGTTTTGGGAGCAAGGCATGAAGCAGGTCGTAATCAAGGTTGGAAAAGTCTGTGTGGAAGAGGTGCCGGTTCCAACGGTCGAGCCGGGCATGGTGCTTGTCCGTGTGTACCGTTCCGCCATCAGTTCCGGCACGGAGTCGGCCATGGTTTCCGGGGGAGGCGCACTGTCGCTGGCCATGAAGCACCTCAAGAACCCGCTCAGTGTCGAGAAGCTCAAGCGCAAATTTGCCACTGTCGGCATCAAAGCAACAGCCGACCTCGTCCGCACAAAGCTCTCCGATCCCGGCACGCCGGGATACAGTTCTGCCGGGAGAATCGTGGAGGTCGGGGCCGGGGTGCCCGGCTTCAGAGTGGGGGACCGGGTTGCCTGTGCCGGTGTGGGTTATGCCTGCCATGCCGAATACAATCTTGTCCCGCACCAGCTGGTCACGCCCATCCCGGACGGTCTTGGTTGCGATGAGGCCGCTTTTGTGGCCATCGGCGCCATAGCTATGCAGGGCGTCCGCCGTGCGGAGCCCGCCTTGGGAGAAACGATTGTCGTCATGGGGCTCGGCCTGGTCGGCCAGATTACCGCCGGCCTGTTACGCGTAAACGGCTGCCACGTCATCGGTTATGATCCGGTACGGGGCAAAGAGGGTCCAAACAAGGAGATGACCTCCTTTACCGATTCTTCCGAAGAGCTTTCCGTGCTGACCCACGAGGCCACAGCGGGCTACGGGGCCGACGCGGTGATCATCTGCGCGGGGACGCCGTCGAGCGAGGTGGTAAACAGTGCCTTTGACCTGTGCCGTCCAAAGGGACGCGTTGTCGTTGTTGGCGCGGTGGGCATGGACTTGGACCGCGACGCCATGTACCGCAAGGAACTGGACCTGCGCATTTCCTGCTCTTACGGTCCCGGCCGCTACTCCGCCGAATACGAGGAGAAGGGCTTCGACTATCCCATCGGCCACGTGCGTTGGACCGAAGGCCGGAATATGGCCGAATACCTGCGGTTGACGAACGTGGCCGGTGATGAGGGACTGAATCCATTCCTCCATCCCTTACGCCTGAACCCAACGGTCTATCCGGTCGAGGCGGCGGAAAAAGCCTACAAGGATATCGCAGACGGCGTGACTTTCGCCGCAGTGCTGGGATACGGGGAGGAGACGGGGGCCGAAAACAACAGTGCGGCTGATGAATTGAAGGCAAAGAAGTGCTTGAGACGGCTGCAGGCCGACAGCGGTTCCGAGAAGGGTAAGAACATTGGTGTGGCGCTGATCGGTGGGGGCGCGTTCGCCACGGGCGTCCAACTGCCCATTCTCGCCAAGCTCCCGGGCGTTCGGATTGCCGCCATCGCCACCCGAAACGGCGTAAAGGCGCAGGCCATTGCAGATCGGTACAGGGCCGCAGCCTGTACCACCGACTACCGTCAGGTGCTTGACGACCCTGCTGTCGATGCGGTCCTTGTTTCCACCCGGCACAACCTGCATGCGCAAATCACGCTGGAAGCCATTGCTGCGGGCAAGCATGTTCTTGTTGAGAAACCCATGGCGCTCACGGTTAGTGACTGCGAGCGCATCTGCGATGCGGCACGCCAGGCGCAGGTGTTGGTCTCCGTCGGCTTTAACCGTCGCCTTTCGCCGTTGACGGCGAGACTGATGCACGGGTTTCCCCCGGACAATGGGGTCCCCAAGACCATACTGTACCGCTGCAACGCCGGACCGCTGCCGTCCGACCATTGGACTCTGGACCCCGAGGTGGGCGGCGGAAGGATTCTGGGCGAGGCGGTCCATTTCTTTGACTTTGTGCGATACTTGGTCCTGTCGGGTAGCGGGACGGATGCGACGGTTGCCGGGAAACAAACCCGATTGCTATCTGTTTATGCGGAATCGGGCGGCAAAGAGGAGGAACTCACCACGATTCTGCGTTTCTCGGACGGCACCGTGGCAACGGTACTCTATACCGTCGCCGGTTCTCCGAGCCACGGCAAGGAGAGAGTCGAAGTCTTTTCGGGCGGCGGCGTGGGCGTGCTGGACGATTTCGCAACCATCGAATTCAGGGACGTTCCCGGCGCAGGCCCATGGAAGGGGCGGCAGGACAAGGGCCACGCGGCGCTTTTGGCGAACTTTATCCAGGCCGTTCAGGGCCACGCCGCGCTTCAGGTGACGGCGGACGATGG
>CAIJOU010000526.1 GCA_903822375.1 Candidatus Hydrogenedentota bacterium | reverse complement strand
TACCGCCTGTTTATCGTGGTTTGGGCGCATCGGTGGGTTGCCGGGGTAACCTGCGCCAACAATGGCACACCTTCGAGAGCAAACTTGCTCTGCCGCGCAACCTTGGCAAAAAGCGGCCTCGCAGGATGACATATAGGGCATTTTTACGGGGCACCCAAGGTGATTGTATGGTCGAAAAGAGAGCCCCGCCGGACCATGACGGCCAAGCGGGGCCGAATCGTGGTGGCGGTGCTATTGAACAGGCGACACGATGGCGCCGCGGGCAAGGTCGGCGTACCGAAACACCGGAGGCAAGTCCCCTTCGCGCATAAGCGCCGACTGGTTGGCGAGCAGGACCACACCAGCCAGCGGGACCGTGTCCGGCACCTCGATAATCTCGTACAGGTCCGGCCAATGGGGTTTTGCCAGTGGGTGCGCCGCGGTCAGGGCGCCGGTTGTCTCGCTGCATTTCAGCATGACGTTTCGCATGGTGTTCTCCCTCTGTGATGGCGGTTCCCCGCCGGTTATGCCGTCTGCGTTGCATCCAACTTCACGACGTTTGCGGGCTTGTCCAGCTTCGCCACAATCGCGGCCATGTGGTCCGGACTCAGGTGAGCATATCTGGCCGTCATTGCGGGAGTGGCATGGCCTAGAAGCCGCTGTACGCTGAATAAGTCCGCACCGCTCATGACAAGCCTACTGGCAAACGTATGGCGGCAATCGTGAAACCGGAATTCGATGATATTCGCGGTTTTCATCAATGCGCGCCATGCCCGGCGCGGGTATCCCATTTCAAAGACCGGCCCTTCCCCGCATGTCCTGTCGCGCCACGCTTCCAGCACGGGACGCAGGGTGTCATTTATGGGGATGTGCCGCATCTTGCCGGACTTGGCGTTTATGGGCCGGACGGTGAGAATGCCGCGGCCAAGGTCCACGTCGGACCAGTCGAGTGTTTCTATCTCGTTCTGCCGTATTCCCGTGTTCAGCGCCACTGAGACAAACGGCAACAGTCTGTCGTGTTTCTTGCCGTCGCGGGCGGTCAACACGGCCATGAGCCGGGCAAGTTCCCCGTCATCGAGAAACCGCGTTGCCGTTTCTAGTTCCCGTTTCAGGCGCAACCCGGACAGCGGGTTTACCGGCAGTAGGCCGGCGGCGACGGCGACATTCAAGGCGGATTTCAGATACTGGATAGGTCGGTTAATTGCGGCCGCACCCACCTTGCGCGGGACGGACCCAGCGCCTATGCGGGTAAGGGGTGCGTCATCTGCGCGGGCCAGCCGCCACTTGTCCACGCGCCACGAGGTGATCGTGTTGATTGGTTCGTCCAGCCATTCGGCAAAATTCGTCTTCATGGTGCGGATGATTATCGCCGTGGACCGGCACCCCCGGTTCCGTAGGTGTTCTTCGTGTGGACCGTCCAACAGTTCGCGGAGCGTGACGGGCACCTTGCGCTTTTCTTGGCGCTCTTCGGCAGGGTCGGAGCCAAGCCGGGCGTCGCTGATGTGTTTGATGGCGGCATCCCGTGCCACTGCCACCTTCACCTCGTCTGCCCCGCCAAGGGATACCCGGCGCTTCCTGCCGGATTCGTTCCGAAATTCCACATAGAAGCCTATGTGCCCGGTCGGTTGAACGCGAGCCAGGAAGCCCTTGTTTGCGGTGTCGCGCACCTCGTATGCCTTCTCGGAAGGCTTCAGACTGTCAACCAGACGGGTTGTGATCTTCGCTTTCATGGCGTATCCCTCTCATTTAAGGAAAACTTAAGGACAAACGCAGTATACCGGGAAATACAGGGATAGTCAATAGATATCGAAACACCCCATTTTTAGGGGCTTTTTGTGATTGCCTGTAACTCCCTGAAACACGGATATACGCGTGTCCCTTTGCATGTCCTGCTTCGGGGCGTTTGCTTTGCCCCCGTTTCTTCGCTGTGGACCGGAGGCCCGGCGTATGGTAATCTTTACACGGAGAGTCGGCCGCGCGTTTTGACGTACTGCTCGCGGTTTCCGCCCGGTCTTGTTTCCCATGGGAGAGTGCTGATGATTTCGATTCATGACATCATGAAGGAGGCGGTCACCCGCCGCGCCTCCGACATTCACATCAAGATTGACAATCCGCCCCTGTTGCGCGTGGATGGTGCGCTGGTCCGGCTGGACCACCTGCCCGTGCTGAATGCTGAGATTGTCCGCGCGTTGCTGGCCGAAATCGTGGAGCCGCGCGACCTGGCCAAATTCGAGAAGCTGCTCGAACTGGACGCCTCGTACATGTACGCCAACACCGCCCGCTTCCGGGTAAACGCCTGCATCGACGACGGCAATCCGCGTATCGTGCTCCGGCTCATACCGCTTATTATCCGCACTCTGGACGAACTGCGACTGCCCCCGGTGCTCAAGAAGATGTGCTATCTCAAGAACGGGCTGGTCCTGTTCACCGGACCGACCGGCAGCGGGAAGTCCACCTCGCTGGCCGCAATGGTGGAGGAAATCAACCTCAACCGGCCGGACCATATCATCACCATTGAAGACCCGCTTGAATTCATTCACGCCGACAAAATGGGCATTGTCACCCAGCGCGAGGTGGGCCATGACACGCTTTCCTTCGCCAATGCCCTGCGCGGGGCGCTGCGCCAGGATCCGGACGTGATCCTTATCGGCGAAATGCGCGACACCGAAACGGTGCGCACGGCGCTCTCCTCGGCGGAAACGGGGCACCTCGTGTTCTCAACACTGCACACCGTCGACGCGGTTGAGACGCTGAACCGAATCATGGAGTTCTTTGAGCCGCACCAGCAGGTGCAGGTTCGCAAGCAGCTCTCCAGCGTGCTGCGGGGCATCTGTTCACAGCGCATCATTCCCGCGGCCTCAGGAGAGGGCCGCATCGTGGCCTGCGAGATGCTCGTGGGGACGCGCACCATCCGCGACTTCATCGACCAGGGAAAGTCCTTCAAGGAAGTTCTGAACATCATTGAAGAAAGCAAGGACCAGTGGGGCATGCAGAGCTTTGACCAGGCGCTCTATGACCTCTGGAAGACCAAGGTCATCACGCCTGAAACGGCCCTGCAGAACGCCACCAGTTCAAAAGACCTCAAACTGCGCATGCAGGGCATGTCGGTAAGGGGCTGAAACCGGCACACGGATTCACTGCGATGGGAAAGTGACCGCCCTGTCTCGTCCGCTTGGAGCGGGTTGGTGCTCTCGCGACAGGCAATGAAACCCTTGTGATTCATTTTTGGGCTTCGTCTTTGCGAATCTCCCGCTCCGCCTCTTCCCAATCTTGGACGGCTTGTCCTTCCCGCCGTCCCCGCTGCTCATACAACTCGTAGGCGCGCTTGGCGATCAGCGCGGCCGCATCGACCGGTTTCTCGGGCACCGTGCCAGGAACGAGCCATTGTATCATCGCGACCTTCACCGCGTCGTTCACGCCGAGACACGCGATCATGGCGTAAAAGAACAGCGCGAGTGTCTGCCACCACGGTAATGGCATAAGGTCGGGCAAACCCACAAGCGTAAGGATGGTGCCGATAAGCGTTTCAGCCATAACGGACGCCGCGACGGCCCGGCTGGGCAGCGTCGCCCAAAACCAGCGGCGCTCCCGCGCGGACACGATGGAGAAGGCGGCAAAATAGAGCAGCGTCAGGAAGCTGAAGGTATGCACCGCATTGTCGCTCGTCGCCAGTCCGCATCGCGACCAGCCGAGCCACAGGGCGAGAAGCGCCTCTGCGACCATCAGGAGCCCCAGCACTACAGAGACGGTGATGAGGTGTCCTAGGTTCCAGGTCTCAGGCTTCTTGGACGGTCGAACACGGTCGGTGGCCAGGGAGATTTTGGCGAAGTCCGTTATGAAGAGCAGCAGCAGCATCACAAATGCGGACATGACGAACTTGCCGGTCACCATGAAGGCGACGGCCACGAAAGCCGTCTTCAGAATCGTCCGGCTTATCTTGTTGATTATGTAGGTTAGGATGCGCTGGTAGATCGTCCGCCCCTGTTTTACCAGCGCCACGATATTCGTCAGGCCCGGTTCGGTGAGGACAACGCTGGCGGCGCCCTTGGCAACATCGGTCGCGGTGCTGACGGCGATTCCAACCTCCGCCTGGCGCAGTGCGGGCGCGTCATTCACGCCGTCGCCCGTCATGCCGGTCACATGTCCCGCGGCCTGCAGGTGCTGCACGACGATGTACTTGTCCTCCGGATACACCTCGGCGAAACCATCCGCGCCCGCCAGCAGATCCACCGCCTCGTTTCCCGGCTGAGTGCCCGCTGTTTTCAGGTCCGCCATGCGCCGGATGCTGTGCAATCCCACGCCGAGCGCAATTTCACCGGCTACCGCCAGCGCGTCGCCGGTAAGCATCTTTACCGAAACACCCAGGTCCCTGAGTTCGGCGATAAGTTGCCTTGCGTCCGCACGCGGCGGGTCATACAGCGTGATCAACCCGAGCAATGCGGCTTCCCCCGTCTCAGGGCCGCGCGCCACCGCCAGGGTCCGGTATCCCTTCAGTGCCGATTCGCTGACGCGCGCCTCCAGCGCGGTGACCGCCGGGGGCTGAAGACCGCAGGCCTCGGCAACGGTCCGAACGGCGCCCTTCATTACGCGAAACCGCAGCCCATTCTGCCCGACAACGGCTTCTGTCCGTCGGTTTTCCGCGTCAAACGGCGCGTAGGAGATGGGCGTGACCGTGGGAACTCCGTCGAACAAGTGGCGTGTTTTCGCCTCGGCAAGCAGCGCAAGGTCAATGGGGTCCTGGTTGGCCTCTTGAGAAGCCATCGCGCCCGCGAGCAACACCTCCGCTTCCGTCGCGCCCTCCAGTGGGATCACGCCGGTGACGGCCAGTTGATTCATGGTAATCGTGCCCGTCTTGTCCACGCAGAGCACGTCCATGGTCGCGGCATCCTCCGCGGCGCTGAGGCGTGTCACCAGCACGCCGCATTTCGCCAGTTCCTTCGACCCGACGGCCATGCTGACCGTGAACATGACGGGAAGCGAGAGGGGAATTGCGCTCATCAACAGAATGAGCATAAGCGGAATCATTTCAAGGAGCTGCGTGCCGCGAACGAGGGACATGACGACCACCATGCCCAGCAGCGCGCCGACGACGAGAAAAAGCCAGCGGACCACCCTGGCCATCACCGCATCTATGTGCAGCTTTGGCCGCGCCTGTTGAACGAGTTCCGTGGTGCGGCCAAAGTAGGTTTTCGCCCCCGTGAGCAGGACGATGCCGTTGCCCTCGCCCCGGCGGACAACGGACCCCGACGACAGCACGTCACCGGGCCTTTTGTCGGCGTCCTTCGACTCGCCGGTGAGCGCTGACTGGTCAATGCTCAGCGCTCCCGTCAGCAGTTTCACGTCTGCGGGAATGATGTCACCCGGGCGCACACGGACGATGTCGCCCGGGACCAGTTCCCGGGCGGGAATGACCCGCCAACCCGCCTCACGCAGCACGCGCACGCTGATCTGCAGCCGTTGCCGCAGTGTATCGACGACGCCGGCCGCCCGATGCTCCTGAACAAAACTCAGCACGGCGTTGACGACCAGCAGCGCGCCCACCACGGCGAGATCGGTGAACTTCCCGAGGACCGCCGACAGCACCATGATCAGCTCGAGCATCCACGCCGATAGGCCCCAGAACTTGCTGAGAAACAGAACGACCGGGTGCCCCTTTTTCTCGGCCACTTCGTTGTAGCCGTGCTCCTTCCGGCGGACGTCCACCTCCGCGCGCGTGAGCCCGGTGTCAGCGTCGACATGGAGCGTCGCGAGCGTGTCGGGAACCGACGCGGAGGCTATATCAGGGGGCTTGGCGTTTGCTGGCTTCGCCG
>CAIJOU010000525.1 GCA_903822375.1 Candidatus Hydrogenedentota bacterium | reverse complement strand
GACAGACCCTCATCAAACACGCGCCGGATGAAGGAACCCGTGGCCGCGCGCGTCATTTCCCCGCGGCTGTAGGCGGCCCGGTAAAGGAATGAGTTGCCGACTTGGTCATATTCAATGGCGCCCTTTTTGACCAGTCGCGTGATCATGCTCTTCACCGTCTCGGGCGCCCAGCCGAACTTGTCGGGCACCTTCTCGAATATGTCGCGCGCCGCCAAAGAGCCGTGCTGCCACAACGGCTTCATCACTTCCCATTCCATGTCGGACAGTTTCGGGATTTCACTTGAGGACTTCCTTGCGCTCACCGGTTACTCCTTTCATCGTTCGATTACATATCTACACGATAGGCTACATCTGTAATTTTGTCAAGCACTTTTTCGCGAGGTAAAGAATGGGCTTTGTCCCGCCTGCCGGCGGTCAGGGGGGCGTCGGCTTTCCCTTCGGTTGGCCAAGATGGCGATTTCCCCTATCCCCTTGGCGTGGCTGGAAGACGCATCCGTGACGGAGCATCGCGCTCCGCCATCCCCAGGCCCTCATGTTTTCAGCGTTGCACGAAGTTCAGGGGGCACAAACAGGGCCCCGTCATCCCCGGCTTCCGTATCCCCGTCTGTTGGCGGCCCCGCTGTTCGTCCCCCTGGCCTCCTCGGGCGTGTTCTCGTCGGGCCACTCCGCATACACAACCTGCCGTTTGCCGGACCGTTTCGCCTTGTACATGAGTTTGTCGGCTATGCCCCACGCCACGTCAACCGTGGGCGGCGCGGTTAGAAAAGTCACCACGCCGACGCTGAACGAAATCTCCCAGCCGTTCTTGGCGGCATCCTGTTCCACACACTTGGACGCCTGGACCATAAACCCCTTCGCCTCGACAGAGTCGGTCTCGGGCAGCAGCACGCAGAATTCGTCACCGCCCAGCCGCGCAACCAGGTCATAGGGGCGCGTGCACGCGTGCAGTGTCTGGGCCACCATGCGAAGAATCTGGTCCCCCCCGCTGTGGCCGTGGGTGTCGTTGATTTTCTTGAAATCATCCAGGTCGATATAGACCACCGTCATGGGCTGTGCCTTGCGTTTCGAAAGGGCGATAAACCGCTCCGCTTCCTCCCCAAAAGCCCGCCCGTTGAAAACCCCCGTGAGGGAGTCCAACCGGGCAAGACGGCGCTCGCGCTCCAAAAGCTCGCGAAGATTCGCCGCCAGATAGGCCACGGGAAGGAACAGCCAAAGACGCATGCACGCGTTCCACACCGGCACCGCAAGGTAGGCGGACGAGCGCCCCAGCTGTATGTCCACCCCCAGGGAAACGATGCCGGTCAGCACGGAAACGGCAACGCCGGGCCAGGAACCGCAATACCACGCCGCGCCAAAAACGGGAATCAGGTAAAGAATGAAGACCTGCAACCCGTACCCGGTCCAGTAATCCAGCAACCCCACGAGCGGCACCCCGAGACATGCAAGCACGGTCGCCTCGATGTAGAACCTTCTTGAACTCATCGTTTCCATCTGCGCCTCTGACGCCGTTGCGCGGTCTCTTCTTCCTGGACCACCCGCGCGTAGTATACCAAGAATGGGGCCGATGACCGCCACTTCTTCGGCTGGTCGCATTTGACCCGTGTTGGCGGCATCGAAAATGACCCGAAGGACGCTTCCATGTTGATGGCCAGACGGCGTCCTCCGGACCTGGAGCGTCCGCCGGTCGCAGTTTCCTGCCGACAGAATAGTGTGGGAAAGACCCGGCCCGCGACTCCGCCACGCCGTGGTGGAACTGCCGCAAACGCCCTGACAAGCAGCCGGGAGTCGCTGCACAGGCGGCGCAGGCATGTCAGGGGCCCCACGGAGCCCGGTTGCCCTGTGCCAAATTTGCAGCGGCGCCGTCCACGCGGTACCATTCCCCACGGGCGACCGATGTCGCGATCCTGTTGATGGCTCCTGTGTGCCTGGCGGACGTTCTTACTGCCGTGGGGAAGATTCGTCTTCCGCCACGAGAAGGAATTTGTTATGCGAAAGACCCTGAGTGTGGCCGTGGTGCTTCTGTTTGCCTGCGCGCTGGTGGCGCGTGCGGATGAGGCGGTGGTGAGGCCGGTGGTGCCCGCGAAAGTCGCGGACAAGGACCGGATTGAAAACTGGACCGGCAAGAACGTGCTGGTGTTCACCCCGCATCCCGATGACGACACGTTCATGTGCGCCGGCACCATGGAGATGCTGGCGAAACATGGGAACACCGTGCGCATCGTCATCTTCACGAACGACAACAAGGGTTCGAAGGATGAGCAGATGACGCGCGAGCGGCTCGCGGTCATCCGGCGCGCGGAGGAAGAGGCCGCCTGCGCCGTGCTGGGCATCCCGAAGGAAAACCTCACCTGGCTCGGCTACGAGGACGGCGACCTCGAGTACGCCAACCCGCAGCGCCTGCGCGGCGAGGTCTGCCGCCTGATCAAGAAGTACCGTCCCGACGCGGTTTTCACGCTCGACCCCGGCGAAGAATACGTGCGCTGGCACAAGACGGACCACCGCATGGCGGCGAACATCACGAAAGACGCATTCATTGCGTCCGAGTGGCAACTGTACTATCCGCAGCACCTGCTCGACGAGAACCTCCACGGCTACTCCGTGCCGGTCGCCTATTATTACTACACGACCTCACCCAACTACGCCGTCGATATCACGCCGATTGTGGAAGATAAGATCAAGGCGTCCAACAAGCACGTCAGCCAGTTCTCCCCCTCCCTCGAAAAGTACACGCCCGAGATGAGCGAAGAGACCTATCAGCAGCTTCGCGCCGAGGGACTCAAACAGATGAAAGACCGCGACAAGTATGTGGAAGTGTTCCGCCGGGAGGAATTGCCGTAACGGCATCAGGCCCGCCCATCCCTTTATTGCCAGTCCTTGTTTGGAGCATCGCCCAGTTCCAGTTCGAGCAGCCCGCCCGCGACAATCTCTTTGTGGTCCAGCCAGCACCTGCCGAGCGGCTTTCCGTTGAGCTTGGCCGATTCGATATAGCGCGGGCCGGGACCGTTGTTGTGCGCGGCAATGTCGAACGTCGCCCCGGCGCCGTAGACGGGGTCGACCCGAATGTGCACCTTGTCAAACAGCGGTGTGAACAATTCGTACCGGGTGTCGCCGGGGCATGCCTGATGGATGCCCGAAGCCGCAAGGACAAACCAGGACGACATCTGCCCGACATCCTCGTCGCCGCTCAGGCCATGCACGTCGCCGCCGTAGGCCTTTTCGCAGATGTACCGCACCCACTTCTGCGTGAGCCACGGCGCGCCTGCGCGGTTGAAGAGGAAGGGCACGAGGTGGACCGGCTCGTTGGCGTGGTTGTAGTAGTCATTCCAATGGGCGACATCCGGCGTTTGTTCGAAGAACGCCTCAAGCCGGGGCACGAACTGTTCGCGGCCGCCCAGCAGCGCGATCAAACCGGGCACATCGTGCGGAACAAACCATCCCTGCTGGAGCGCATTGCATTCGACGCAGCCCGCCGTGTCCATGAGGCCTTTGGGCTGGGGCGTGAAATTTCCCCGGGCGTCTTTTGGCGCAAACCATCCGGTGTCGGGATTGAACAGCCTGCGGTACGCCTGACCGCGCTCGGCGTACAGTTTGGCGTCATCCGCATTGCCCAGTGCGGCGGCCATTTCGGACAGGCACCACTCGTCGAAGCCCTGTTCCAGCGAGTCCGAAAGGCGCATCGGTGCGTATCCGAACCTCCGGTTTCCAAAACGCTCGCAGGTTTTGCGCGAAAGGTCATAGGCCTGGGCCACGTCAAAACCGCGCAGCCCCTTCTTGTACGCGTCCACGATGACCGAAACGGCGGGATTGCCGTTCATGCAGCCGCTGTAGGCGTTGAGGAACTCCCAGCGCTCCAGGTAGCCCTTGCCGCTCTCCAATGCCAGGTCCGACAGCGAATTGATCATGTCCGTCACGACCTTGGGCGCAATCAGCGTCATCAGCGGATAGGCGCTGCGGTACACGTCCCACCCGCTGAAAATGGTGCGGCGCGTGTACAGGTCGGTCTTGTGAGTTTTCCCGTCGCCGCCCGGATAGCTGCCGTCCAGGTCGGCAAACGCGCGGGGGTCAATCATCGCGTGGTACAGCGCCGTGTAGAAAGCGGTGCGCTGGTCCGCGGTTCCGCCCTCGACCGAGATGCGGGACAGCTCGCGCGCCCAAAGGGCACGGGCGGCCGCATGGACCGCGTCGAAGTCCCAGCCCGGAATCTCCGCCTGCAGATTGTTGCGCGCCCCTTCCACGCTGACAAAGGAAATGCCCGACTTCAACAATATCTGGTCGCCGGTCTTGGTCGGAAATTCCGCGTAGAATCCGAGGTGCTTGCCCTCCTGCGCGCGGCACCCCGCCAGAACATGGGCGCCCTCCATCGCCTTGAGGAAGTTGGCGTCGAAATCCTGGTGTTTCCGGCGCGCTCCGTCGGGGATGTCCACGGACCAAACGCCGAAGTCGCCGAGCGGCCGACTGAACTCGGCATGAAAGTAGACCGTGTAGTTGGGTTTGCCGCCGCCGTCCCCCCAGCCGCCGCCCTCGGGCGTGCACCGCATCCAGCCCTCAATGGCGTTGTCGCCAACCACGTTGACGGACTGGAGCACGGATGTCCCCCCCACGCGGCGGGCGAGGTCAATCTGAATGCGTGCGTGATCGTCCTGCGGATAGGTGAAACGCAGGATGCCGCTGTGCGCGGCGGCGCTCAGTTCGGCGCGGACCTTGTAGTCCGCCAGCGTGACGGCGTAGTAGCCGGCGCTTGCCGTTTCATCGGCCTTGCGCGAGCAATAGCCCGTGCCCGGCTTGTTTGTCTCGCCATAACTCGTCCTGAGCGGGCCGGTTGTGGGCGTAACGAGGAAGTTGCCCAAGTCGCCGTACCAGCCCACGCCGCTCATGTGCGTGAAGCTGAAACCCTGGAGGGTGGTGTGTTCCCAGTAGTACCCGGAGCCGTTGTCGCCGCCGGTAATCGAGTCCGGGCTCAATTGCACCAGCCCATAGGGCGTGGCCGCCCCCGGAAAGGTCTTTCCCTGGCCCTGCGCCGTGCCAATGAACGGGTTCACCGCATCCACCGGTTCCCCGCTGCGGCCTTCACAAGTGACCGCACAGAGAAGCAGCCATGCCATGATGCCTGTTCGAACAACACGCCCGAATTTCGCCGGTGCCAACGCTGTTATCATAACGGCCAGTCCTTCTCTTGGGATGTGTTGCACTTATCAACGCGATGCCATCCGCACTTCATCGCCGGGTTTCGTGAAAGCATATCCCACCCTTTTGTACAAGGCCAACTTTGCGCATCGACTCCGTGCGGCAGAATGCGGCCGTCGTTTCGCGTTCTCAAGCTTCGGCGCTCTCCACAAATGGAATCGCCACCATGACCGTCAGCTTCGTCACCCCCGCGAAGGCGGGGGTCCAGGCTTTCGCGCGTGCGAAAGTCCTTGGGGCGCCGGGATTCCCGTCTTCGCGGGAATGACGGGCATCCCCAGTATCCGGTTCACTTGACCGCGTAGAGGCGGTTCAGGGTGGGGACGTAGAGCACGCCGTTGGCGGCGGTGGGAGTGCCGTTTATTTCATCGGGGAACTTGGTGGTGAAGAGAATGTTCTTGGTTTTGTCTGCGGCGAAGACCATGAACACGCCGTCGCGCGCGCCGACGTAGACTTTACCGTCGGCAACGAGTGCGGACCCCCAGATGGAATTGCCCACGTCGTGCGTCCAATACGCCTGTCCGGTGTCGGCGTCGACGCAGTGAAGCGCCCCCTTGCCGTCGGTGACGAAGACGAGACCGTTGACGATGGCGGGGGTGGCGACACTGTAGCGTTCGAGCGGATAGGACCAGAGCGCGGCGGTCTCGGTAACTTCACCGGTCTTCGTGGCATCGATACACTTGAGCCAAGCCTGGTGCTTGCCCCACCAGATGTCACCGCCGACGGTTACGTATACGCGGTCCTTGTGAAAAACGGGCATGCCCATGATTTCGCTGGGGCCTTCGTGGGTGTTCTTGGAATAACTGTGCACATTCTCCTTGGGCCCGGCCGGATCACAGTCGAAGCGCCAGGCACGCTCGAGGGTCTCCGGCGCTTCGGGCATCTTGGGGGGCAGCGCGTTGAACGCGTAAACGACGCCGTCGGCGCCGCCGAAGAAGACCTCGCGGCGTCCGCTCACTTCGGCGACGGAGGGCGAGGACCAGGTGCAATGGAAGATGCGCGGGCCGATGCCTTCGCCGTCCTTCGCGACGAGTTTGCCCGTCTTCTTGTCGAGCACGATGAGGCTCGGGGCCTCGGGGGCGCGTATCTTGACGTGCGTGTTGTCCACGCCGTTGCCGGTGTTGAGATAAAGATAATCGCCGTCCACGAGAATGGACACATGCTGCGAATCGTGGGGATACACGCCGACGCCCGCGCGCATGTCGTAGAGCCACACGATGTCCGCGTCGGTGGGTCCAAGTTCCATGGCTGGCCGGTCCGCGGGCGCCATGTGACGGGCCTCATCCGTGTACGGCCCGTCGTTGCCGTCACTGAGCCCGTTCAGGTCGAGGCACACCACCTCGCTCCGGTTGGTCATGGTGTAGACCCGGTTGCCCTCCACCGTCGGCTCGGAACACAGGCCTATGCCGGGCCAGTCCAGATAGTCGTCGCCGCCGGTGCGCGGCACCACGAGCTGCCAGCACAGGCCGCCGTCCCTCTCGTTCAGGCAGAGCATCACGCCCCGGTCGCCCTGATGGCGCGTGTCCCGCGGGTCGGTGTTGTTGGCGCCGATGAACACCTTCCCACCGGCGATGATGGGCGAACTGTACGAACCGCCGCCCAGCGACGCGGACCACAGAATGTGGTCGCCGGTGGCGGGGTCAAAGGCCGCGGCAAGGCCCGTCTCGGCGGAGAGCATGTTGCGCGTGTAACGTTCGCCCCATTGCGGCTGGTCCGCCGCCAGGACGCAATGGGCTGCGAAGAAAAGCGCCGAGGCGCACGTCAGCGTTCCGATTAATCGAATGGGCACCTTGCACTCCTTGCATTTGCCTCGTTTAGTCTCGTTCCCAAGTTGCACTCGGGAACGCATTTGTCCGCGAAGTTACACTCCGCGGCGCGCGGGACATGGACGCGCACTCAAGAATAGGGGACCGCCGGGGACGGCTGTCCTTTCAATTCCTAGTCGTTCTCTTTCTTCTCTTTCTTCCCTTTCTTCTTGCCCTTCTTCCCCGCCTTTTCCCCGCCGACCGCGGCGCCCCCCTTCATGACGGTCTGGCGAAAACGCTCTTCCGTCTTGTCCGGGTCCTCGCCGACTTCTTTGGCCAGGGCGGCGTGCATCGCCGCGATTCGATCGGCCTGTTCGGGCAGCGCGGCGAGATTGTTCAACTCGCCGGGATCGGCCTTCAAGTCATACAGTTCCCGTTCGGCGGGATGATTGGCGTCGGGGGGCGTATGGTAGACGTACTTGTACTGGCCCGCGCGGATCATGGCGTAGCCCGAGGCAATGTTGTGCGCGTAGTACTCGCTTACGGCCAAGTCTTTCCACTGCTGCTCCGGATTGTCCAGCCAGCCAAGCATGGAATTGCCGTTGCAGTCCTTGGGCATTTGCGCATGGCCGACTTCGGCAATGGTCTGCACCACATCCACCAGGGAACACGCGGCGGCACGGTGCTGGCCGCCTTTCCACCGGCCCGGCCAGCGCATGATCAGCGGCACGCGCGCCGCCGTGTCGTAGACGCAGTTCTTCCACCACAGGCCGTGCTCGCCCATGTTTTCGCCGTGGTCGGCCGTGTAGACGACCACGGTGTTCTCCGCCATGCCCGCCCCCGCCAGCGCGCGCAGCAGTTCGCCCACCTGCCCGTCGGTCCACTGCACGAGCCCATAGTACAGTTCGCGGCCCTTGCGCACCGTTTCCTCCGGCACGTCCTCCATGTTGAACCCGACGCGGAGGTGCTTGTAGTTGCGCGGCAGCTTGTCGAGGTAGCCCTCGGGGATGACGGGCATCGGCACCTTCCCCTTGTATTCCTCCCAGTTCTTTTCGGGAACGACCAGCGGGAAGTGCGGCGTGATGTAGCCGGCCAGCAGGAAAAACGGGGCATCCTCCTGTTTGCGGTCTTTCAGAAATTCCAGCACGCCCCTGGTCACCGCCAGGTCATGATTCATGCCGTGGGAGGTGCTGCCGGTCTTGAACTCCTCAAACCGTTCAGAAACGCCCGGCGTCGGCGTGAGGTCGTCGGGATCGCGCCGCGCGCCCCTGTTGGTCTTGGTGGAATTGTTGAAGTTCCCGCCGATTTCCTTGAAGCCGTAACGGCGATCGGAGGCGTAGTGCATTTTTCCGCACAGAAACGATTCATACCCCGCCGCATTGAGCGCGGCCGGCAGCGACGGGTAGTCCGGCGCGGACAGTTCGCAGTCGTTGTTCCACGCGCCCACGCGCGACGCGTATTTGCCCGTCGTGAACGACAGGCGCGAGGGCACGCACAGCGGCGAGGCGCAGTAACATGCGTCAAACATCACGCCGTCCTTCGCAAGTCCGTCCAGGTTCGGCGTGTGCATGATCGGATTGCCCGCACAGCCCATCACCGACGCGTTGTGCTCGTCCGTCATGATAACCAGGATATTCGGCCGCCCTTTGCCTTTTGATTCCTCCGCGGCGTTTGCCGCGCCGGGCAGGCCCAGCGCCGCGGCGGCAAGTATGGACTGCGCGAGAAAGTCACGGCGGGAGCAACCATTCGGGACCATTGGTGCGATTTCCTTGTGGAGGTCGAATTCGGCCAATTTCGGTAGTCCTTCCCGCACATCGGTCTGCTCCGACAGGCGGGCTTGGGAGAGCATATCCTATTATGGGCGGGCGCTCAACCTGATGCTTCGGCCCTGCACGCCGCCGGAATTCGGACCCCGGACATCCCGACATCAGCCCGGGCATGACCTGTTGCGCTCCCGGCGGTGGCATTGCCGGACCCCAGAAACGGGTGTGCGCTTTTCCACACCTGGAAATCCG
Source organism: Candidatus Hydrogenedentota bacterium (assembly GCA_903822375.1). Taxonomy (GTDB): domain Bacteria; phylum Hydrogenedentota; class Hydrogenedentia; order Hydrogenedentales; family CAITNO01; genus CAITNO01. The sequence continues at coordinate 5,348 of CAIJOU010000525.1, read as the reverse complement.
GGCGTGTTCGGCAAACATCCCTGTTTCTCGTCACTTAAGCAAGATTCCCGCCCACGGAAATCCATTGGGGCACATCCCTTCCATGATTCCGACTCCCCGAAAAGAGTTCTTTGACCGGACCTCATGCAATCAGGTAAAAGATGGCATGGGGCTTGCTCGATAGTCTGACAGTCAGGTCAAACGAGCACTTTTGTATCCATCCTTACCGTAGGACAACGCACGGCATGTGGAGCGGCCGCGAACAACTGCGGCAACTTTGGGAACCGGGCGGCGTGCCGATTGCCGCTGAAAAGATGCGTCCGCCATAACAGTGGTGTCGCGTTCAATGAGGAGTGAAACGATGCAAAGATTTGACTGGAATGACAAGTACTCTGTGGGTGTCAAATCGATTGACGAACAGCACAAAGTGTGGATAGAACGGCTGAACAGCCTGTCTTCGGCCATTGAATCGAACCAGGAAGCGCGCCTCATTTCCAGGACTTTGGACTTTATGATGGACTATGTGGAATTCCACTTTGCGGCGGAGGAGAGCCTGATGGCGGCAAAGAACTATCCCGATCTTGCGCGGCACAAGGGCGAGCACCAGCAGTTTCGCAATACGCTGATGGACTTGTTCATGCTGGAGGCGGAGAAAGAGGACTCCATCGGCAAAATCGCCGACTCAATCAACAATTTCCAAATCTCCTGGCTGAAAAACCATATCCAGCAGACGGACCGGCAATTTGCGGAATTCCTCAACGAAACAAGCGCCGCACTTGCAGGAACAATGCCCTGCCGTTCCTGACTAGCCCTCCGGCGTCAAACTGCGCTCACCTTACGACACGGAATCCGATGCCGTCACTCGTGCCCGACGGTTCGAAGTAACCCCGGCCCGCGCAGCGATCGCCGTCGCCGCCGCCGCCGCCGTGGCCCCAACTGCCGCCCCGGTGCGCGCGCTCCGTGCCCGTATCCGGCCCCGTCGGATTCGTCATCGCGCCGCCGCTGTAGTACACGTCCAGATACCAGTCACCGCACCACTCCCATGCATTTCCGGCCATATCGTAGCACCCCACGGGGCTCGCGCTGTTCACGGTCGTCACGTTTCCGTTCGGACTGGAGTTCACCCCGTTAAACCAGCCCACCGGAGACGTGTAGGGCATCGTGGTCAGGCCGAGCGGATTTGCGAAGTCCGGCTCGGAGTCATAATAGTTGGCGCGCCCCTTTCCCGAAAGCGTGTCCGAGGTAATCGGGAAGGTCCAGTGCTTCTCCCCGTCCCACGCCGCCGCACACTCCCATTCGGCCTCGGTGGGCAGGCGGTACCCGCCTGCGGTGGGCGGGGCCGTCTTCAACGGCCAGTCCGCCTTTGTCATGTCGTAGCAGGGCGACAGCCCCTGCATCTGGCTCAGCCAGTTGCAGAACGCCGCGCAACCCCACCAGGACACCGTCACCATGGGATGCATCGCCATCGAGTAGACCGTCCCGTCGGGAAGCCCGGTCCGCGTCTTCGGGCAAAACCCGGTTCTCGAATACTGGATGTTGCAGCCCGGTTGCGTTAGGGCCGCTATCAGTACGGTGTCTGTCCCCGCCCCGGAACCGTCCGCATCCGCGTACAAATCGCCGGAGCCCGCCCAAGCCTCGTTTGCGACGGTCTTCAGGAAGCCCTGCGCCAGAGCCCAGTTCAACACATCACAATACTGCCTGTTCGTCACCTCGTACCTGCCGATTTTGTATGCGCTCAGCGTCACTTCGTGCTGCGGGTCCTCATCTGTCCTGCCGTACACGTCCGCGCCTTCGCCGGTGCGTCCCATCGGGAATTTTCCCGCCGTCACCGAAACCATGTCCATATACATCTGCAGCTTTATATAATCGTTGTATACTGCGGAGTAGTTGCCCGCACCGTCGAGGTACTGCACCCGCACCGTGTGGTTCCCGTTCGGGAGCGGCAGCGTGTACGGGCGTGCGGAGGCGGGAAACGCCCAAGCCGTCCAGGTGGAACCGTTGTCGCTGAAACGCATCCGCGTCACGCCCGCGCCGCAGGCGCCGTCGTCCCAGTGCAACGCCAGGGTAACCGCCGCACCGGTCGTGGTCGCATCACCGTTGTTGATGAGAATACCGCCTGTCGGTGGGGTGGTGTCCAGAAGGATGTAGTCGCTGTAGACCTTCGAGTAGTTGTTGGCACGGTCCAGAAACTGGACCCGCACCGTCTTGTGGCCGTCCGGGCCGGGCAGCGTGTGCACGCGCGCGGACGCCGGCGGTTCCCAACCCGTCCAGTTGGAACCGTTGTCGCTGAAACGCATCCGCGTCACGCCCGAACCGCCGACACCGTCATCCCAAGTGAGCGCCAACGTGACTTCGGGGTTGTTGGTGGCGGAACGGTTGCTGTTGATGACAATCGTGCCGGTGGGCGGCATGGTGTCCGTCACAGCCCGCGCGGACAACTGCGGGAACACCGCAGGCGCCAGGAATATGACCACCATCCCCAAACCCCATGACATGTACTTCATAGAATGTTTCTCCGCCGTACTGCCCCGTGGCACGCAAATACGAGATTCCTTTTCTCGGGCGTTCGGCCGGGGCAGATTCTCGCACGTTACGGTAAACAGTATAGGCCTGGTCCGGATTGGGGGGCAAGTGGGGGCCGTATGCCCGGAAACATACCCAATTACTGCCTGCGTGAAGCGCTGGCCGGAACCGTTCTTCTCAGTAAGAGCCGTCGCCGCCGCGGTGTTTGCCTCCACTGTACCTATTATGAGACGCAACCCAATCACCTCATCGTCCGGCGTCCCGGGTCGACCGGTGTCTTTCGTTTGTCGTCAAGCGGCGCCGGCCTGCGGAATCGCCCGACCCTACTTCAGTTTACCACCTTTTCACCCCTGCCACCGCCGCCAGCCCAAACAAACTGAACAGAACAGGGAACACGTCGCCAAACAACTTGGTCTTTGTGCCCCGGCATCCCGCACATCCCGAATCCGCTTTCACGCCCAGCTCATCCGAAGAGAGTTGCCCGTCACCGTCCCCGTCCAGCGTGTCGAACACGCTCTGCGTCAATCCCGGGAGGACCGCGACAGCCTCGGCAAAGGACAGCCTGCCGTCATTGTTGGTGTCGGCGGTGGCCAGGGCCGCGTCAAGCTTTTCGCGGGCCGTGTCCGCGTCCATTGGTTCGACTTCGCCCTCAACCACCGGCATCCCACCCAGACTCACCACAATGCTTATGCCCGTGCCCGCGGGAAGTTCCGAGCCTGCCGCAGGACTCTGGGAGACCACATTGCCCGCCGCAACCGTGCTGTTGAATATCCGCGTCATTCCAGCGACTGTGAGCCCTGCGCCCGTGATGGCCGATTCCGCCTGGGCCTGCGCTTGGCCCACGACATCGGGAACCACGGACGGCCGCACCCCCCGGCTGACCACCAGGTTCACCGCCGTGGCCGGCAGCGCGGGCGTTCCCGCCGCGGGCGTCTGCGAAATCACCGTGCCGACCGGCACGGTTGCGCTGTACTCTTGCGTCACCGTGCCAACGGTGAGAGCCGCGCCGGTGATGGACGCCGCCGCTGCGTCCCGCAGCTGGCCCGTCACCTCCGGCACCGGGATCGGTTCGGGTCCCTTGGAAATCACCAGGTCTACTGGTGAGTGCGGCGGAACTTCCGTGTTCGCCAAAGGCGTCTGGCGAATGATGTGGTCATCCGGGACTGTCGGGTCATATTCCTCCGTCTCGTTACGCACATATAGTTGGGCCGCAGTAATCGGTTCCAGTGCCGCGGCCCGGGGAAGGCCGGACACATCCGGCACCGTCACAACAGACATTTCGTAGGCACCCATGTCATAACCCACGCCCTGCGGACGGAGCGCACCAAGAATGTCGGTGACCGGAGCCCACCCATCTGGCGCCCACTGGGCTGTTCCTGTGTCGATACAAGGAGACGTGGACTGTAATCGGAAATCGTGCGCCGCGGCTTCCACAAAGAGGGGGTCGGATGCGAAATTGCCCACGCCCTCCATGACCTCTGAGAGGCAAGAATACGTCACGAGGCAGTCCGATGATACGGCGTCGGCACCGTTGTCCCAGATGATGCAGTTGGCCGCCTTGCCCGAATATAGCGCGCCATAATGGCCGGGCAATGGCACTGGCTCACAGGTACAGACGGGGTTTTGACTTTCCGGGGGCTGGCATTCACAGTGCGGGTGGTCCACCAGCCTGTTCCCATTGAACGTGCAGTTGAGGGCAATGACCATGGAAGCTCCGCCTCCCCAGTTTGCGCTGTTGTCGGCGAAAATGCAGTTATCCGCCTGTCCATCACACATCCCGCCACCATTGATAGCTGCAAGGTTCCCGAAGAAAAAGCAGTTGACTGCATAGCCGTGATAGAGGCCACCGCCGTCGCCTCTCAGGTCGCCCTTCCACCCCGGGTTGCTCGCCGTGTTCGCCGAAAAGACACAGTTCACTGCTTTGCCGCCGCACATTTCGCCCCCGTCCACCTCTGCGACGTTTCCCGAGAAAATGCAGTCCGTGGCGCTGCCGCCAAACAATCCCCCGCCCTCTGCCGCTTGATTCGCATCAAACAGACAGTGAATCGCGGTGCCCCAGTTCATGCCGCCGCCCTGATACCCCGCGCCATTCCGAAGCTGAAAGCCATCCACGACGGCCGGGGGCGTAACGGCAATGCAACGTCGTGTCTTCTCGCCGTCTATGACGGTGATGTTCGATGTCCGGTTGCGCTGGTCGCGGGCCGCCTCCGTGCCGGCGAATCCGCCGTAGAGGGTGACTGCCGCTTTCAAATTCACCACTTCGGCGCCGACGCCGGTGTAGGTGCCCTTGGCGACCCACACTTCATCACCCGCCGTAGTCGCATCAACGGCGGCCTGGATGGTGGGATAAGCCGTGTCCCACGACTGGCCGTCAGGGACCGTTGCCCCGGAGCCTTGCTGGACGCGGAACACGGCGGCCTGTGCCGTCTGGGCAAACAGTGCCATCGTCAGCACAACGGCAAGCAGCACAACCATCTGCATACCCAGACCACTCGACCTGTCTAAGGTAATCATTGCAGGTCTCCCTCTGTCGTGAAACTTCACTTATCCCATGTTCCCGCCAAAGCAGCTCGGCTTAGAAGTCTACCGCATCCAGCAGACTGCGCACATCACTCGTTCCCCAAAGTTTTCTGCTTTCGGCACCATGTCCTCCTTGGCGTGTTTCCCATCCGCCAAGCGTGCCGCACAAGTCCCTCCCGAACATTGATTCCAGAGATTAATTTAGCATGCCCCATGCCAAATTGTCATGTAAACATCCGTTTGGACATAAAGTATTGTAGTGTAATACATTACGCAATACACATGCCTGCATTGAGACCGGGGAAGGCTGGTATCTGCTGACGTTC
>CAIJOU010000524.1 GCA_903822375.1 Candidatus Hydrogenedentota bacterium | reverse complement strand
TTCCATGGGACCCAACGGCAGCCCCTCGGTCCAAATGCGCAGGCGCTCATAGTGCTGGTACTTGGTGTCCGTGCCCGAGGAGCGCGACAGGTAAATGCCCTTGCTGCGGGCGGGCCGCAGGCGCGCGTCCTCGTCCCACCGGCGGCGCACGGCGTCGCCGCTCGCGAGCAGGCGCATGGTGCGGCGGTCTTCGGGACGGCCGAGCACGCGGCCGTCGGCCTGATAGACGTACACGCCCGCCGCCCCCTGGTCGTAGACCTGTTTGGCACGCCACAGGAACGGACCCGGCATGGGCAGGCCCCATTCGAGGCCTTCGAGCGCGGGCAGCAGTACGCCCTTGGTTCCCTTGACCGCCTCAAAATACGGCGCCATGTCGATGTGCATGTGGCGGCCCTGAATGTTGCCGGGGCAGAGATAGTCCACCCAGCCCGCGCGGGCCCAACGGGCATAATCACAGTTCTGCCAGGTGCGCACGCCTGTGCCGGGGAAGCGGGTCAGGATGGACACGTGCGTTCCGCGCTTCGCGCCGTATTCATCGGCCAGCGCGCGCAGCGCGGCCATGAAGGCGTTTGCCGTTTCAGGAACGTCAATCGTCTCGGGATAGCGGCAGTAGTCGATGGACAACGTTTCGGCGCCGGCCTCCAGCGCCTCGCGGTAGAGCGACAGCGCGTAGTCGCGCACCTCGGGCACCTCGAAACGCAGCGCGTGCGAACGCATCCATTCCGGATGGGTCTTGGAGAAACTGCCCTGCAGCGGGGTTCCGGAATAGCAGTTGCTCGCGCCGAAATTGGCCACGGCCTGCATTCCCAGTTCGCGGGTGTAACGAAGCGTGGCGTCGAGCGTGTTGGTGTACTGCTGCATGCGGCCCACGTTGTCGGTCTTCGGGTTGGGGTCGCCCGGAATCGGGTCGCCGATGGTCGAGTAGAGCAACTGGTCGGCGACACGCGTTTCAAAGACGTTCTTCATGCCGAAGCGGCCGAGCTGTGTGTCCACGAAATGGATGCGCGCGTCCTGGAACGCGGTGAGCACGGCCCGGTGCTGGAGCGTGTCCTGCACATTCTCGACAAAGGCCCACGAGTAGGGTTCCCAGTAGCCCGCGACAATCTTGTCCACCGCGCCGAACTGGCCGTCCAGCTTCTCGCGCAGTTCGGGAGACAGGGGCACGAGCTTGACGTAGTCCAGTTCGGCGGTGGAGTAGCCGGTGTAGCCGTGGCCGTTGCGCAAGATAAGGTGCTGGCGGTCCATGGTCCGCCAGTTCCAGAGCACCTCCTCGCGGTCATGCGACGAGCCAATGGAATCGGCGCGTTCGTCTCCGCTAAGGCGTACCAGAATGCCGTTGTGACCCAGCGTGCAGACGAAGATGGCGTAGGCACCCTTCAGGTCGAGCGGATAGCTCAGTTGCGGCAGCGGCGTGTTGGCATCGGCGGGACGACCCATCAGGTCGTTGCCAAACGTCTGTGCGGTGGTGCTGTTCAGACCGCCGCGCACCCACCACTTGCCCGGACCGGGGTCGGCATCTTTCGCGAGGACGTCTGCCTGAAACAGCTTGGTCCAGTCTTCCAGATAGACCATGTCACGGTTGTCGGCCTGGAGGTGCTGGACGGAGGAGGCCAGTTCGGCACCGTCCGCATTGCGGACGATGACGCGGAAGTTCGCGTTGACTTGCCCATCCGGTTGCGCTTCGGGGTAGGGGTTGAACACAACCGTGCGCATGAGCCCAGCCGCGCCCCGTTCCATAACGCGTCCCCCAGCCCAGTCAATCCAGTCCGCGTCCGGAGCCATCGCCAATGCCGTCTCGGACACAAACGGCGTGACCCGCGCGGGCTTCCAGTCATTGGCATCCGCCGGCGACCAGAAACAGTTCACCGAGACAACGTCAGGCGCGTCGGCGGGCATCGCGTAGGAGATGTTGAAATAACGCGTGACGGGATCGACCGTGACATCTGCGAAGGCGGCCATGCAGGTTAGCGTTATGAGGATTGCAAGCGCGAATTTCATATAGATCCTTCCTTGTATCCCTGATTCACGGAGTATATCCCTTGCAAGCAAGGGTCATTCCGCCCCATCACCAGACTCCTGAGTGTTGCCCCCGTAGAATTCATCAAACCAGACTTTGGATATCACCCGCCCTAACGTTATCCCCACAGGCTCCAATAGTCGCAGCACTTCCTTCTCATGCTTGGCGTTTATGGTCAGACCAAACCAGCCTTGCGTGGCAGTTAGAACGTACTCGTCCCAAGTCATGCCGCTCTTCGAAGAAAAAGTCCAGCTAACATAGCAGCGCAGAAGGAACCCAAGATTCTCTGGATATGCCGCCAGACACACACGATCATCACCGTCTTGGGCTCTGCGAAAAGTGTCTTCATCCATGAGCATCCTTTCGTAGACTTCCCACGAGATTTCCCGCGACTCTCTTACGGTACCGTGGTGCATGTGCCAATCATGGTTTATATACTTGAGTTCGAATCGAGGCTTGAGATACTTGACAATTTCCCGCATGCAGGCCAGCACCGAAGCGACAGTGGCATCAGCACGGCAATAGATCATGGGTTGGTCAAAGGGGTATTCCCCCTTTCGCCACAGGTCGTGCAGTCGCTGGTCCATTTGGTTCTCTCCCTGGCCCGGAAGCCTCAATATCCGTGCATCTCTCGGACAAGGCATTGTCTGCCGCGCAAACGAGACGTCATGCCGCCAGTACTTCGTTATTGTTGTGCAAGCTACAGCGTCAGGGCAAGCCGGAATCCGCTGAAGAAGGGACTGGGGGGACAGGGCGGGTGATATGCCTGCGAGGAAGAGCTGGCCCAGGCAAAGGAACGCCATGTGCGACGGTTCTACTCAGGTCCCGAAGGGACCAATGTGAATAGCCGGAGGTGACCGAAGGGAACCTCCGGTACAGGTGACCACGAAGAGCCAACCCCGAACGGGGTTGAATGTGAACGAGCCAGACCCTGTGCATATCCAATGACAACATTCTCAATGCATGCCTTTGTAGGGAACCACTTTTGTGGACACATCGTTCAGCCATTGATTCTCGGGAAGCAGCCTGTCGCCGTCATGCATTCGTGGAATATGCATTCCAAGAATCACCTCCTTGACGTTGTCAGGCAGATCCCCAATTGCTCTGCCTGTGCTATAGCAGGTGGTGCATCCTTTGTCATCCGAGCCATTGGAAGACTCATAAACGATGACCATGACATCCTCATTCTTTGCCCCGAAAACCAACACGGCATTTCGGCCAGGGGCATTGTGAGGTTCCATTAACATTACTACCAGGAACCCGTCTATACACTCAACTGGAGTCTCGAGCCCTAATGTCTTCCTGACAAGCCCGTAGTGATTTGGTGATAGCAGGTGCTTGAGAGTGTTTCTTACGGATGGCGTGTTCAGGAGTTCTCTCGGCGGATCGCCGAGGGTGTCACTTGGGTAATGGCCTATCCATTCCGACAAATGTGCGTTTGTCGCCTCGTCTCTCTTCACTGACTCTTTATCGGGACCAGAAGGTGCCTCTGGTGGTCGTTCCGGCCCGATATGTGCGCAACCGCATACTACAAGGATTCCAACGGTCACAGCCCAAGCCCAAGGGATCCTGACAAGTCGGCACAAGGCGCGGCTCCCCGCTCCACCCAAAGAAGACATCACCCCGATTTCTCCGCTGTGTTGGCCAAGAGCCACAGTCCCGTTCACATTCAACCCCATTCGGGGTTGGTCCATTTGTGGCGCGCTTTCCGGAGGTTCCCTCCGGTTACCTCCGGCTATTCACATTCATCCCCTCCGGGGATGCCTGCACGCATGCCAACCGCACGTGACCCACCAAGGCTGCCTCGGCAACGATCCGCTAGGAGAGCCTATTTCCTGGTCAATCGCCAATACCTACACCAGCAGGTTGGCGATGCGCTGCATGAAGTCGCCGATGCGGGAGCCGTATTCGGGGGAACCGTCGTTGACGACCATGCCCTTGCCCATGGCATCCACGATGGGGACCTGGTTGCCGAGCACGGGCAGGGCCTCGTCGACGCCGGCGAATTTCATGTGGACGAAGGGTTGGCGCCTTTCGTAGACACCGCGTCCGGCCTTGGTCTGGCCGGCCTTGATCTTGAGATAGCAGGCGATGTCGGTGCCGGTGACGGTCCACTGATAGATGCGCTCGGGCTGCTTGGTGGTCCACTTGACCATTTCGGCGTCGCCGAACTTGTTCAACTGGCTCAGCGCGGTGGAGACCATGTACAGGGTCATCTTGACCTTGAGCCGGGCCTGTTCGGCATTCTTGGGTTTGGCGTCGGGCATGAGCAGTTTGAGTCCCAGCAGCAGGCCGAAGGTCTTGACCAGCAGGCCGAAGTTGCGGAACGCGCTCTGCACGAGCGGGCCGAGCGACGGCAGCACGGGCTTGCCGCGGAACATGGCGTTCATCTTGGCCACGGTGGGGAAGGTGAAATGCACGTCGGGATTGTCGACCAACTCCTGCACCAGGCTGAACGCGCCGTTGTCAAAGCGGATGTGCGCGCCGATGAGACCGGTGTCGTCTTTCGCCGAGAACTGGACC
>CAIJOU010000523.1 GCA_903822375.1 Candidatus Hydrogenedentota bacterium | reverse complement strand
GTCCATACTGTAATGCTCTGGCGCGCGGTTTACGGTCGCTTGGATCCCCATGCCGTTCGCGGTCTTTTTCGGCCGAACCAATTTGCCTGCGGGCCCTTGAAGCATGAAGTTTCTGGTCTTGCCGTTTCGGTCCAGCACGGCTTGCCACTTGGCCTGGGGGCCGCCTTCGGAATAGAGTAGAAGTAGATCATCAATGCCCGCACTCTTGTGCCTTATGGCTAACCCTGGAAGCAGTATGGCCCTTCCGCAACTTTTATAGGCATACTCCGGAAAGGCAACGCAAAAAGCGCCGCGCATGTCAGTCTGGGTTTTCGCGGTCATGTAGGCGTAACAATCTGGTTGAAGGCAGCCATTGACTGCGTCCTGGCATGCGAGATCATAGCCTCTTCCACGCACCAGCACCAGTGATATTGTCTTGTCCTGCGCCGGCTTTCCATCAGCGCATGTCCACGTGCCTGAGACAGTCGTTTCCGGATAGTTCAGGGCGCTTAGCGTATACGCGCAACCTGTCAAAGCCGCGGGGGAAATGAACAGACCGACTGCAAACAGGCAAACTGACAGAAGTCGGATCATTCCAGGACGTCCTTCATGGCTGTGCATCCCATATTATTGCCACTCCAAGTGCAGTTTCTGCATTACGCCCGCACCGCCCTCGTTGTCGAGGGACAGCAGGTCTGTTTTTGGATCGGGGGAGACGGCATGGCCGTTGAAAGTCGCCGTTAGCGCCTTCAGCCGAGGCGGCACAAACACGATGGTTGGCGCTTTGGAATCGTTGGCCTTGTAGCTGAGGTCGAAGTGTTTGCCCTCCTGCCGGAACACGGGTTTGTCTCCCGCAATCCGCTGGGGGTAGACGCGGACCAGCACGCCCATGTTGTCCTTCTCGTTCCCCTCATTGTCCACGATGCCAAAAGATTCCTGGCCTGACTTGTCGTAACTGTAATAGGTCCAACTTGCCTGGTAGCGGTCCAACAGGTCGAGGAAATCGGCGAGGTAGGCAAGGTGCCCCTGGGTTGTCGATGCGATGCCGAACTCGCCATAGAGCATGGGCGTGTGAAAACGCTGTGCGTCTTTCGCCCGCTCGCGGGCCCAGAGGCGCATCCAGAGCTTGTTGAACCAGCCGTACCCGGAGCCTTCATGGCAGAGCGGGTCATAGTAGTGGGGCGAAAAGACGCAGTTGCCGGCGGGCATGAAGGTCAGGCCGGTGGGCAGGCCGCCGCTGTTGTACATCATGGGTTCGAAGAACATCGGTGCGGCGAAAAGGTTTCGCCGCCACATTGCCTGGAGGTCCCCGTAGAACGCGGACAGAGGCCCCGACTCAAAACGCAGGTTCATGCCCGGAAAGGGCTCGTTCATGACGTCCACGCCCGCAATGTTGGGCAGCGCGTCGATGCGGCGCACGAAGTGTTCCACCATGGCGATGTACTCATCGCGGAGCGCCTTGCTGGCCCAGAAATTCGTGTAGGACCTGATAACGGCCCGTTCAAAGTAGTTGTAATTCCAGCGGGAGCGCTGGTGGAAGGGGATGCCGTCGTCGTGCACCGTCCAATCCGGGAATCCGTTTCCCGTAAACCGGCGCGAATAGAGATCCTGATGAAAGTCGATTACAACGTCAATACCCGCTTCCTGCATCCAGCGGATGCGCTCAATGGCCGCGTCGATATAGGCCTCGTCGTACGTCCCCTCCGTGGGTTCGATGGCCTCCCAAAAGACGAGATAGCGGACACAATTGAATCCCCACTGCCGCATGCGCTCAAAATCCGCCTTCGTGTGCCAGCCCACAAAACCGGGCGCTCCCTTGGCGCAGTTGGCGACATTCACGCCGTGGTACAGAACGATGCGCTTGTCCCCATCGCGAAAGTGGTAGGCGTCGGTTGCCGGTGACTGGCATAGCCGAATCAGGCCCGCCACGACCGGCAGGGATATGAGCACCAGCAAACCCAGCAAGACATATTTTGTCACGCGCCAGCCCTTTCCGGTTTCCTGCCCGTCTCCCCACGGTGCGGATTTCATACTTCCCAATCCTTCCATGCCCACGGTGAAACCATGAGCAGTAATCGGTTCGGTCGTTTCACGCTTTAACAGTAGCGGTCCAGGCGTCCCACCTCGTCCGGTTCATTTCAATACCTTGCCGAAATTCCAGACCGCTCCTCGCCCGCCGTCTTTCACGCCGCCGGATGCCTGCGGAATACCGCGATCAACACGAGAACCCAGGCCACCGCGATCAGGCATGAGCGCACGAACCCCATTCCCTGATAAACAAATCGGGTGTTGAAACCGGCGATGTTCATGCCGCCCCTCATCAGCATGGGCAGAACGGCATAGATGACTCCAAATGCGATCACATCGAAGATGCAGACAAGACAGGCCAGCAGGATCAGGAGTGCGCTTCGCGGGTTCCGCTGCCAGTATGCCGCTGCCAGCACCGCGCCGACCACCCACACGGCCAACAGCGGCACCTGCACCCCAAGGGTCATCATCAATTGCCCTGCAATTCCCGAAATATCCGTGTTCATGGCATTTCAGTCCCCTCTAACGGTCAAGAGTTCTCACGGCAACGTCAAACGGATGGCGCCGCCTTATTCGTCGGCCGCCCCGTTCGCATCCTGTGCTGGCAGGGCGCAAAACCCTTTCTATGGAAGAGCCGCAGGGCGTCTTCATTGAATTCCCAAACACTCAGCTCAAGCTCGCCCAAGCCTAATGATTGTGCCACAGCGAATGCTTGATCGATCAACGCTGAACCCACGCCACCCTTTCGCGAATTTGGGTCAACAGCGATCTGTTCCAGTTCGACAAAGCTGCGGCGCAGGCTGAAAGCGTTCTCCGGACGGTTTTGCACCCGCAACAGGGCATATCCAAGCGGATGGTTTCCCTCGACGGCCAACAGAACGGTGACCGCGGGGTCATCCAATGCGTTTCGAAGGAACGCTGTCACGGCAGCCTGGTCGAATGGGCGGAAATGACCGGGTTCACGTTTGGCGTGGAGGTTCTGGACAATACGATTGAGCGCCACAATGGCGTTGAGATGCGCCGCATTGGCCTTCAGAATATCCATCGACTATCGGCCTCCATTGCTCTTCCTGTCGCCCGGTTCGCGCCCCACCCGTTCAGCGCCGCTCGTGTGCGCCCAAGTCGGCCGCAGAGCCCTGTGGAACAGGCACTCCCTCGATATCTGTTGTCGCGTTCGTCTCACCGCCGGCGTCCACGCATGGCGAGCCTGCCTGGAGATGGAAGTCACGCTCGGCGGCATTCACCACGCCGGGTTCCGCCGTGAGCGAGTGCGGTTCCTTGGCGTACTCCTTCTGGTAGTCGGCGAATGCGGCCATGGGGTAGCGGTGCTGGTCTATAAAGATCATGTCGCCCGACGGCTGAAACCAGCTGTTGTGGTCCATGGCCAGCGCGTCTATGGCCGCGCGCGGCCAGGTGGGCGCGTAGAAGGCGTTTTCCAGCGCCCCGCAAAAGATGTTGTCGCGGATTATCATGTCATGGGCGCGTGCCGGGCTGGTGTAGAAACACAGATGGCGGCCGCTCGGGTCCGGCCGCTGTGCGTGCCCCCAGCCGCTTCCGGCATTGAAACAGGTGTTATGCTCAAAAAGAATATGGTGCGTTTCAGACGCCTCCGGCCGATTCCAGTACTCAAAGGAGTATTCGGAGTTCCAGATGACATTGTAGCGGTAGGTGATGTTGTACTGCGGCGTGAGCGGGCCGCCGCTCTGGTTGGTCAGGGCCGCGTCATAGACCTCCCAGAGCCGGCAGCGCTCCACCAGGCAGTCGTGCGCCGTGCCCCAGAACTCGATTCCGTTTCCAAAGCGGACCGTCTTGTCGCCGCCCATCTGATCGCCGCCGCCAATATAACTGATGTCGCAGTCGCGCACCGTGACATGGTGGGCGCCGCCGCCGCCGATGCCATGCGCCGCGCCGTATCGCAGCGCCAGCCCGTCATATGCAACGTGGTGACGGTTGGTCTGGTCAATGATATGTTCCCGAACGGCGCATTCTATGTCTGTATACATCGCGGCCGGGTTCGCGGTGGAATACAGTTTGAGGACATGCCGCACCTCGTCGTACCAGAACTTCCCCTGCATGTCCAAGTCTTTCGGTTCCCACACCTTTACGCCGCAGGACTTTTCCCCGTCGAAGATGATGTTGCCCACGTCACTCAAGAGAAACCCGTCGGCGCGGCATTCCCGGAGTGATATGGCGTCCAGGGAAAGGCGGTTGCCCGCGGAAAGTGCCGTGCCCAGAAAAAATGTCAAACGCGCATCGTTGGCCGTCTGCGATGCCGCGTAGTAACAGGTGCAGGTGGTCCATTCATCCGCCAGGGCAAATCCGCCCCCACCCGCCCAGTGACCGTAGGGCGACCATGGCGATCCAGAACGCATCAGGGTCGGGGCGGCCATTCTTAGCGGGGCGCCGCTCCTGGCGCGAAACACGAGCATGTACGCCTTGCCAGACTCAATGGGGAAGGGGGCGGTGAAACACTGCATGTCCGAACCGGAAGTTCCCGGCGTCGCGCATTCAATCTGCATTCCCGATGCGTCGCACAGCAATCGCGCCGCTGCACCATTCTCTGTGTACAGTTTCCACCCGGAATCTTTCGGGTCGGCCGCTGGCCGCTTCAGCAGTTCCACTCCGCCACTCTGCGGTTCCTGCGTGCTCCAGAGGTTGCCCCCCTCGTCTGTCCAGTCCTCCGTTCGGTTCTTCTTCACGGAACCGAGCAGCACCGGTTTCTTGCCGGTTCCAAAGGCCCCGTAAGTGATGGGGGCCGCGTCGTCACCGCTGCAGGGCCGCAGTTGCCCGCGCCACGCGTCGCCCCGCCGGAAAAGGACGCTGTCGCCCGGGGCTAATGCTACGCTGTTTACACGTTCCAGCGTGCACCATGCCGTCTCCGGCGTTCTTCCGTCATTTTTGTCCGAGCCGGCTTTTGACACATGATACGTTTCGGCCATGGTCGGACGGCAAAACAGCGCCAGCGAAAGAATCAGTGCTGAAAGGATAAGACGCCCCACTTCCGATTGACATCTTGGGCTCATGCGCTATCACCTCCCCGCCATGCCGCGCCCACAAATGCCAGGAGCACGCGGGCGCACGCGGCGTTAACGAAAGCATGCGCCATTCTTGGCTCTTG
The DNA here is from genome assembly GCA_903822375.1 of Candidatus Hydrogenedentota bacterium. Taxonomy (GTDB): domain Bacteria; phylum Hydrogenedentota; class Hydrogenedentia; order Hydrogenedentales; family CAITNO01; genus CAITNO01. The sequence goes on along the minus strand of CAIJOU010000523.1, from coordinate 9,381 downwards.
GCGCAACCGCATCGGGGACACGGGGGCTGGGGAATGCTGGCTGCCCTATGGTAGAGGTCAAGAAAGGCGTCTGTTTCCCTGCCCTGAATCCAACCCCCACCCGCCAGCGCCCGGGAAGTCGCAGTTATTCGTACACGTCGTCCGAATTGGAATCCCAGAAGTATCCCCGGGTGATCCTAGCTTTGCCGCAATACTCAATCTCCCGGTATTCCACGTGCAGTCCGTTCACCCGTATCGAAAAGTCGCAATCCTCACAACAGAGCAGCGTCACGATGTCCTGTGCCTCGTCGTAGTGAAAGCGGTTCAAAGACAAGGCACCGATATTCGTCCGGTCAACCAGTGTGTATGTGGCAACGTTGAGGAACCGCAAGGAGCACCGGAGCACGTCAACCTCGTCAACCCAGTAGATAAGCCTGTTCTTAACGAGACGGCTGGGGCCGTCATGAAAGATGCGCCGGAATGGAATTTCCAGGGTTCCCGCCGCTTTGTCCTGACATATCGCGCCGGGTTCAAAGTTTTCGTCATGCAGGCGGGCACCTATTTGGAACAAGTCGTCCGCGGTTCTGGCGACAATGTGCGCATAATCGCGCTGACTGTCGGCGACGTTCGTTTCATCCCCTCCGGCCTTATCCGTCCTATCCATGCCACTCGCGTTTGCGGTCTTTGAGATTGGCCAGCACATCGATCGCGGTGTTGACGTTGTTGACCACTTGGAAATCGAACATGCCCACGCAGATGAAGTCCGCGCCGTTCTGCAGGGCCCAGTTGAACCCATCCCTCGGCTCAATGGCGCCGGCGGCGAGGATCTTGAACCCCATGACCGGGACCTTGGTGCGTTCGACAAACGCAACGTCCTTTTCCGGGAAGGCACAGAACATGTTGTCGTGGAATTTGTTGTGGTCGGGGGAGTTTCCACCCATCACCTCATAGGAAGTGCGGTTTTCGACCGGATGGGCCGACCAGTAGCGGTCATGATGCAGGGTCTTCATGTAATAGTCCGGAATGATTCCCTGCTCCTCACAGCGTATCAAGCCCTCCACCGAGTGCGCACCCATGCCGGCCACATAGCCCTGACCGCGTATCTTTTCCATCATCTTGACGATGACGTCATACTTGTTGTCCCTCGACAGCACATCGGTCCAATTCCCCTGAATCTGCAGAATGTCCGCCCCGGCGTCAATGGCCGCGTTGATTTCGCAGAAGTAGTCATTCTTGTCCATGTTGGGGGCGACCTGTGAAATGACGGTTATCTTGCTCCCCGTGACCTTTTTGTACTTCTGTAGCACTGGATTGGAAGGCCACCCGATGTTGATGGTGTTGATGCCCGCCTTTTCCGCCAGCATCAGCGTTTCGAATATCTTCTGCTCGGTGTTGTAGGCCAGGGAGAGGGATGGCACATAAATCAGATCGCGCGAATGGGCCCAGCCGCCGATTAAGTTGCCGCCCATGACCAACCGGCTGATCTCGAACTTGCCAAGCTTCCCCTTGGGAAGCGTCCCGGCAAGGTCTTTGATGGTCGGCACAACAATCTTGCGCGTTGCCCCGGAGAAGGCGTCTATGCCGCCCTTGCGGAGCTGTGTGGATGCCCCATAGCCCATGACGCCCAGGACCGGCAGCACGGCGGCATGTTTAAGCGCCTCGCGGCGGGTGGTCGTTTGGATGTCGCCTGCGGCGTCAACGGTCTTCTTTTTGAAAGAACCGGCCAACCCATGGAGGCCATAGCCATTTTCTCGCGAAAACAACAGCAGCGCAAGGCCCAGCGCCTCAATGACATTTTTGTTGATTAGGAACAGGCTTCCTTCCGTGGGCGCATAGGACACGCCTCCAAATGGCGGATAGGCAAAATAATAAAGGACCAGGAGCGCCATGCCGGAGATGGCGGCAAAGCGGACGGCGATTCCCAGGAACAGTGCCAGCCCGATGATGGTCAGCCCGTACATGTTCAGCGGATTGACCACGGCCATGGCAATATCGGAAGAGGCCATCCAGTGGTAGATGCCCGCCAGGGGCCCGCTGGCGCCCGCGAGAAACCCTTTTGCAGTCCACTGGTCGGCCAGTACTTTCGAAAGCCCTTCATAAAGAAAGTGCCAGCCTATGGCGCAGCGGAGCAGCGTGACAACCAGTTTTCCCCGACCGAATCCGTCGTTTTTTGGCATGGAGAGCATCCTGCGGTATTGCTGTCAGGAACGTTTCATCTGTGCACGGCCCATTGGAACGATGCAAGTCTACAAGAAGCAAAGCAGGCTTCTCAAACGCCCCCCGCGGGTCCGTTGTCGCACCGTCCCGCTACTGCGCGGGGCTGTCCTGCCCGTCGGTTGCATACTTTCCGAACTCCTCCGTCTGGCGGGCGACAAACTCCCCCGTCGGCAGGCGTTCGAGCAGGTACACGGCGAGGCGGTTCTTCTGCGCAAATGCATAGCCCGCTTCGGGCTCAAGAATCATCAGCGCCGTGGCGTAGGCGTCGGCCCACGCGCAGGAAGGGTGTATGACACTGGCCGAGGCGACGTTGTTCGTGATTGGGCGGCCTGTTCTGGGATCTATTTCGTGGGATAGGCGCCTGCCGTTTTCCAGGCGGAAGTTTCGGTAGTCGCCGGAGGTGGCCAGCGAGGTTCCGGACAGGCCCACCAGCAGCTGCAGCCGCTGCCCCTCATCGGTCGGCTTCTCGATGGCCAGCCGCCAGCTTTGCCCGGCGGGATTGACGCCTTTTGTGCGCACCTCCCCGCCCACCTCGACAAGGTAGTTTCCCACACCCAGCCGATCGAGCGCTTCGGCCGCCTTGTCCACGCCGTATCCCTTCGCGACGGCGGACAGGTCGCAATACAAGTCGGGGCGTTTTTTCACGAGCGTGTTGTCGTCGCGAACCTCCACCAGCTGCCAGCCGACCCGCTCGCGAAGCGCGGCAATGGTCGCGTCGTCGGGGTCCCCGGAAATCTTCTCCGGACCAAACCCCCACGCATTGACCAGCGGACCCACCGTGATGTCGAACGCACCGCCGGAGGCCTCGCTGACCTGGCGTGAAATGCGGAACACCTCGGCCGTCTCGGCGCTTACGGGAAACGGCTCCTGGGATGCGTGCGCGTTGAAGCGGCTCAATTCCGAGTCCGGCTTGTAGGTGGACATTCTTCGATCGACGTCTGTAAGCGCGTCTTCCGTCGCATGCTTTGCGGCTTCCGGCGTCACTCCTTTGGGCAGCCCGTGCACCGTGATGTGGTAGGTGGTGCCCATCGACTCCCCGCCGAACTTGAGTGTTTCTGGGCCGAGGCTGCATCCCCCAACGGCAACCAGTATGAGCGCCGCGAAGAATGCCGGGTGTATCGGCATGCGGTTGGAGTATGGTTTGTGCTCAGCCATCAGAAACCCTTGTTCTCCGCAGTGGTGATGGTGTCCGCGATGTTGTTGGCCGAAAGCTCCAATACGGTCTTGCAGCCCGCGCCCTGCCGGGCCTGCTCCGCCTGGTTGCCCTCGATCCGGATATTCCTGCTGCTTTCGATATGGATGGCCGCCGCACACCGGTCTTGGGTGGGCTTGTCGCACATGGCGATGATTTCGTTGCCGCGGATGAGTGCCGTATCCGTGCCCGTCACGAATATGCCTGTGTTGTCAGACCGATCGATCTTGTTGTGCTCGATGGTAATGTCCCGAAACACTCCCGGCAACGGCGCGTCCTTCCAGCCGGGCGTGATGCCCTCAATGGAAATCACGCCGCGTGCCATGGCCGCGCCGTAGTTGCAGTGTTCAAAGGTGTTGTTGCGCAGGACAACATGGCGCGCCGGAATGCTCTCATAGAAATGAACCGTCTCGGCGATGATCAACACTCCCGCCGAAGTAATGTCCCTGAAGGTGCAACCCTCGACCACCGTGTCGCGGATTTGAATCAGCATGCCGCGCGCGCGGTTTCGCTGAAAGGTGCAGTTCGTGATGCGCGCGCGGGGGAGTTTCGACGCGTTCGCCAGCATGTCACCGGGCTTTACTTCCTTGGGTATGGGTTCTTCAAACACGAGGCGGTGGGTGTGACCGTCCGGTTCCATGGCCGCCGACCGCACCCTGACCGTGCCGTAGGCAAGCAGTGTGTCCTGCGGCATCAGTTCCATCGTGTCGCCGGGGTCGGGCATGGATGCCATGTTCAGGTTGTGCCGGGCAAGCACGGTATGTTCATCGACAAGCTGTTCGATATTGAGAAAGAGACCGCTTTTCATGTTGATGGCGTCGTCGCCCTGTCCGTCAAAGAGACAGTCACGAAGGATGATGTCGCCCGTGCATCCGCCAAAATGGCTGCCGTCGGCAGTGGCGGAAATAAGCCTGCGCGTGCCGGGCTTGGGTTGCACCGTGCAGCGGTCGAGGGTCACGTTCTCACTGTTGACTCCGATGAATCCCATGCCGGGGCATGTGTACACGGTGATATTCTCAAAGGTCATGTTCTTGCAGTGCACGGACGTGCAGGCGTTGAAGGCGTACACCTGGTGCCGCAGTACGGCCAGTTTGCCGACGGTTACCGGCGGATGCTCAAACGCCGTACGCACGCGCAGCACCTGCGGCCGGACCAGTTCAGTCTGCATCGGATTCTCAAGGCAGTAGAAGTCCAGTCCATGGCGGCAGGGCAGGCCCGTGTCGGGCTCGTAATCCATCATGGCCTGCACCGTCTCTCCGCCCTTGACGGGAAACTCCGGAAAGACTTCTACCTCGAACCAGTCGTCGCCCGTTGCGGTTATGGTCCCCACGGAAAAGGGAGGCCGCTCCCAGTCGATTACCGCGTTCTTTACCGTTATGCCGGAGCAGTTGCCGAAGGAAGAGCATCCCGTAATTCCGTGGAAGATAAACTCCGACCCCTGGCCGTTGATGACAATACCATGCATATCGACCACCGGAAGGCTCATGCGCGGGGATTTGGGATTGGCCCCTTCATGAAAGTCATAGCGTCCCTTGGGAAACAGCACCCCCTGCGCCTTCTCTGTCCTGCACTTTTCAAATGCCGCCACCACGGCCAGTGTGTCGTCCTGGCCGTCATTGGGAACGGCGCCGGTGGCGGTCACGTCAATCGATGCGGGCGGGTCCGGGTCGGCTTTTGCAGACTGTGATACCCCCATGCCGATGAGAAGAAACGCCAGGCATGCAGCAAGGGTTCGGCCGGGGCTCACTGCAAGGTTCATGCGACAATACCTCAAGACAATTCTCCTCGGCCGCTTTACGGCGACAGGTCCGATGCCAAAAGAGAGAGGACGGGCACCCTAGCTGTCGGCCCTTGCGCGAGTTGCACGCCGACAACAGAGGACGGTTGTCCTGGGTCTCGTGCAACTTCACAATCAACCAGGGGTGCCATGATGCGCGCAAGCGCCTGGGTGAACAGTCGCCGGTTTGTTTTCGGACGTTCGCTATTTTGAAGGGGTGCCAATCTTGAGCAACACCGCTCCGTGTGCGGGCACGTCGACCGTCAGGGCGCCATCAGCCGGTTCGAGGTCTTTCCACTGCCACAAATCGCGCACCGGCTGTTTGCCTTGAAGGCCGAGTTCGGCCCATTTGGCCGTGACGGGTCTCTTGAGCGAACCGCGGTTGAACAGCGCGACCGCCGTCGTGCCGTCACAGAGGGGCCGTGTCCACACTTCGCTGAAGCCGTCCTGCACACGCCGTCCGCCCTGTTTGCCCAGCGGGTCCTGGTTGACATCGAGCACTTCGTCATTCGTCAGCAGGGCCTTTGTGAACTCGTCCAATTGCGCGAGGTCGCAGCCGACCAGCAGCGGCGCGGCCAGCATGCACCAGAGCGTGATGTGCGTGATTTGCTCGTTTGGCGTGAGTTTGGTCTGCGCGATGTTCGGTCCCCAGCCGACCTTCCCGACGACGAGCATGTCGGGATCGTTCCAATGGCCCGGTCCGCCAAAGTTTTCCTTGTCCGTTTGCGCGAAGCCGATGGTCGACACGCTTTTCCACGTGTCACCGATGTCGCCGGTCGTGCGCCAGAGGTTGCCGCCCACTTCCGCGCCCCATTTCCACACGTCGCCCATGCCGTACTGGCAGAGGCTGTATACGATGTCCCGTCCGCAGCGGTCGAGCGCCTCGCGCATGACCAGGTAGGGTTTCTTCAGTTCGTCCAGATTGGCGCCCTTGTTGGCCACGGCACGGTAGCTGCACCAGTCATACTTGAGATAGTCGACGCCCAGTGCGGCGTACATGTTCGCATCCTGCTGTTCGAATTGGTAGCTGCCCGTGTAGCCCGCACAGGTCTTCGGTCCCGGCGATGAATAGATGCCAAACCGGAGGCCTTTCGCATGGATGTAGTCGCCCAGCGCTTTCATGTCGGGGAACTTCTCATTGGTAAGCAGCACGCCGTCGGCGTTGCGCTCGGCCTCCCATGCGTCGTCGATGTTCACGTACTGAAACCCGTGCCCGGCAAGGCCGCTCGACACCATGGCATCGGCGGCGGCGCGCACCTTGCCCTCGTCGACGGCCGTGCCCCACACATTCCATGAGTTCCAGCCCAGCGGAGGCGTCTGGGCGAGTTTGTGATCGCCGCCGATGACGGTCAGTGCGCGCGAACTGCTTCCCTTCGGTCCCGTCACAGTCAAGGTGACATCCGTGGAGCCGGCCTGTTTCAAGGCACCCGAAATGATCCCTGTCTTCGGATCGAGCGTCAGCCCCTGAGGCAGGTTGCTCGCTGCAAACGAGAGCGGCCCTTCGCCTGTTGCCGGAATCAGGAACAGGAACGGTCGTCCGGGCGTTGTGCCGGTCACGCGCGGCCCGTGAATGAGCGGTGCGGGCGGGTCAACGTGAATGATCGACGGCGCGGGTTCCTGGGCGGCATTTACGACCGCGGGGGATTCTTTTGCATCGGGCGAGAGCGTGAGCAGCGCGCCGGCCCAATCGGCATGAACGAAACGGGCGCCCTCGCCGCAGTCCAGCACGAGCAGGAGCATATAGCGCGCGCCTGAGAGGTCCGCGGACAGCCGTTTGGGCTTTTCGCCGGCGCGCATGTTGCCCGTTTCGGCGACTTTGCGGCCGTCGGCCCACACCTCAAACGTGACCGCGCCGGTTGCCGCGGTATCGTCATCCACGCCCGCCACCGCGTCAAAACGTGTGGCGCTCCCCTTGAGGTCGATGAGGAATTCACTGACGGCGTGCGTGCCGATTCCATGCACATATTTGGCACGGCCCAGCTTCAGCGGAGAGCCTATGACCGGCTTGTCCTTCGCGGCACGTTTGGAACCCTGGTCCACAGCTGAGAAATCAAGCGAATCTAGCCAAAGACCGTGTTTCGGGGCCTTTTTGGCCTTGAGATCCACGGCGTGGGCGCCGATGGCGAAAAAAAGCGCGCCGCAACACACCGCCACACATAGTAATTTCTTCATAAGGTGCCTCGATTCTGTGATTTGCCCATTGTAAGACTGACGGCGCCGATATGAAGTTTCGGCAACCGCTCACAGGATAATAGGAGGTCGTTGAAGTATCTGTCAAGAACCGGTGGGAGTAAGCGCGAATCGGCAATCGTTCGTTTTTGCCAACGCGACGAAATTCTAACGTTGGCGTCTGTCGCACTCCCAAAGAGTGCATGCCGGTATGTTTGTTGGCACTTCCGAAGCCGGACTTTGTTGGCTCGAGCGGCTCCAGACCAACAAAATGAGACACATCCACGTTTGTGACTATTTCGTCCGTCGCTTGAAGGCGTGTCCGTAGGCGAGAGGCCATGCGGGTTCCACATCGAATTCGTGCTGCGCCTTCAGCGCCCAGTAGGGGTCGCGCAGCAGTTCCCGTCCAACAAAGATCAAATCGGCATCCCCGCCGGTTACAATCTCATTGGCGTGGCGCGGTTCCGTGATCAATCCGACCGCCCCCGTCATGATACCTGCCCCGTCACGAATCTTGCGGGCAAAGGTCACTTGGAATCCTTTGCCCACGGGAATGTGCGCCTTCGGCACGAGGCCCCCGGAGGACACGTCGATGAGGTCCACACCGACCTCTTTCAGGTGTCTGGCGAAGACCACGGACTGGTTGATATCCCAACCGCCATCGGCCCAGTCCGTTGCCGAGATTCGCACAAACAGCGGCAGGCCGGCAGGTACCAGGTCACGCAGGCGGCGGGCGATACGCAGCGGCAGCCGCATGCGGTTCTCGAGGCTTCCGCCGTACTGATCCGTCCGGTGGTTGCTCAGGGGTGACAGGAACTGGTGCAACAAATAGCCGTGGGCGGAATGCAGTTCTATCACCCGAAATCCGGCCGCCAGGGCCCGGCGGGCGGCGGCTTCAAAGGCGTCAGTAATTCCATCAATACCCGCCTCATCAAGCGGTTCCGATAACGGATCGTCCTCATTGAATGGTTCGGCGCTTGGGGCAACGACAGTCCATCCGCCTGATTCGGGCGTTCTCAGCCGGTGGCCGCCTTTCCAGGGAGGTTCACAACTGGCCTTGCGTCCTGCGTGGGCCAACTGAATGCCGGCAACGGCACCCTGGGTCTCAACGAATCGGGCAATGCGCGCCAACGGTTCGACGTGCTGTTCTCCCCAGATTCCCATGTCCCCGGGAGAAATCCGGCCATCCCGGGTTACTGCCGTGGCCTCCACCATGACGAGCGCAACCCCGCCCGCCGCGCGGCTGCCAAGATGTACCAGGTGCCAGTCATTGGCAAGCCCTTCTTCCGAACTGTATTGGCACATGGGGGACATCACGATCCGGTTGCGGAACGATACGTCACGAACAGTCAGCCCGCTAAACAGGTCGTCCTCCGGAAACTCCCGGTCATGGTCCGAGTCGGCAATGCCGCCGTGTGCCTTCGCGTTCGACACCCCCCCGTCGTCATGAGTTTGCGTTGGTTCATGCGCCATTTCACTATTCCTGTCGTTTGCCACCCCCTCCTGAGTACAAAACGCCCGTGCTGTCTACGATATTTCGTCACCCGTCGCATGCTTCTGCCCGGGCAGGCCTTGGGCTTCCGCCTTCCCCCCGTCTCTTTGCCGGCGCCACCAAGAAACCCCGCTTGCCTACGGCTATTGGGTGAAGAAAGATTTGTTGAGCAAAACATAGCCGATGAAAATGACATCGAGAAACGACCAAGCCTTAAGAACCCAGCCCAGTTTTCCTTTAATGGAAGATTTCGTTTTGCAGGACCTAAACAGTCCAAAGAGGAGGACTGCGAGGACAAGATACCAGCCAATCCGGAACCTGCCGATGACACAAATCACGATTCCCGGCCATCCAAAAAGGGGCAAGATACGGAACAGGAGACTCGACGGTTTCTCAGGGGGCTTGGCAGGCGGTGTGAAGTTACCCCCATTTCTTGGACAGTGGCTAAGTAAAGATTTGGCGGCTTGAGCCGGCCGGCCGCCAGGCGGACAATGTCCGCAAAGGAGTCCAAGAAATGGGTCAGGTTCGGAAGAGTCATTCGAAGGAGTTCAAGGC
>CAIJOU010000522.1 GCA_903822375.1 Candidatus Hydrogenedentota bacterium | reverse complement strand
GTCGCGGGCGTCCGCCGGCAGCATGGGACTATCTATGCAGATCACGCCCGCATCGGTGACGATGCAGTAATATCCCTTGCCTCTGTCCTCCTTGGCCGGAGTGAGCGACAGGGTGGGGGAGTTGTTCCCCAGGGAGACATCCGCGCTGCCAAAACCGGTCAGGAACCACTCGTAGGAAGGCGCACCCTCACCGCCACTGGTCTGCACGGAAAGATGGAGCGGCCTTCCGGCCACGGCCTGCACCTCTGCCTCACCGGCGAGGGAAACAGACAGCGGAATGGACATCCGGTAGATTCCGGCAGGGCAGCACATGTAGAGCTTCCCGTCGCGGAGACGGAGCGTTTCCATACGGTCCGCATAGCGCGCCAGAGTCGTCGGCTCCGGTGAAAGACCCGCGGCGGCGGGACGATAGAGCAGCAGTTCTCCCGGTTGGCCAAAGGCATTGGCGGTGACATACACGTTTCCCGCCGTATCGACGACCATGCCGTCAACGCCCGTAAAGGTCGCAGGCACGGCCGCCCATTCATGGTTCACCGGGTTGAGCGGTGCAAGACTGGGGTTGGCCATGGCCGCCGCCAATTCCGCGGCTGTCCAGCGGAAGATCTTTGCCTGTCCGCTGAACACGTACCCGTGGGCATAGAAAAGGTTGCCTTGCGCATCGAACGCTGCCGGACCGGAGGATTGCCCGATTTCGCCCAGACTGGTAAGACCGGTGAGAAGGCCGTTTGCCGGTGCGGGCATGTAATAAAGCGAACTTTCGCCGAAGCCCACAGCGCCGGAGGCGAAGAATTGGGAACCGTTGCGCGTGTCGATGCCCCAAAGGCTCAGGGGTTGCACGGCGGAATTATACGAAACCACCGGGGCGCCACCGTGCACCACATCGTAGGCGTAATAATTAAACGTGAAGCGCCCATAATCACCGCCGTCATTGAAATAGACAAAGGGCCCCACGGCCGTGACCCGTGAACCGGGAAATACCGATGCCGACTGATAGACCGCCGTCTCGGTGCCGTTCACGTTGCGGTAGACGTTCAGCTTCAGCCCCCAATTGGGGTCGCCGGTCATGTAATAGAGGGCGCCGCTGGAGTCCCAGTCGAAACTGACCAGCGATTCTCCTGAAGGTACCGCCTGGTAGGCGGCGACGCCGTATCCTGTGAGACTCTCCACCGTGGCCGCGGTGGCCATGCCGGATGCAATCATCAGGAACGCGGCGAGACAGAACATTCGGAAAAGACGGAAACGGGGGGTGGGACGTGAATTACTGCGCATTGCATCTACCCTCAAACAATCCGGACCTGCGTTGCCGGGGACAACCGTGGAGGGGGCCAAGACAGGGGAGAGGATTGGGACGCATGCATCCGTAATACCTTCCCGCGAAGGCCGTCCCCATCGATTGCGATGGGCAACATTTCCAATTCCGGCAGGTCTTCGGACTTGCAGGCTATCCGCCATGGGCGGAGTTCCTACTGGGCGCCGCTTCCCAGGCTGTCAAGCCCAGTGCGTTACAGGCGTGGGTCACGCCGTCTTGCGCCGTTCGTTCCTGCTTACCGCTGCGGGGCAGCTCTGGATTTTCACCAGATTCCCTCTTAGCACAGAGGATACAGTCCTCTGCGAACCGGAAAACCGATTATAGCCACTTGCCTCACACCACGCAAGCATCTTTAGACCGTGTTCTCAATGTGGGCAGACATTCCTGCCTGCCGCCTTCTGCCTTCGATGCGTTCATTTCAGACTTCAGACTTCAAACTTCAAACTTCAGCCTTTCTTCAACCGTCCTTCCGTTTGAACCGTCCTAAACCCTGCTATATACTTAACTTTGACATCTTGGGGAGCGCTAAGGAAAGTGCAGTTATGGCCGAAAATACTGTGAATCTAACGGTGGTCGCGCCCGTGTACAACGAGCGCGAAACCCTGCCCGAGCTACTGGAACGCTTGTCTGCGGCGTTGAACGGCACAAACCGCAGCTACGAGATTATCTTCGTGGACGACGGCAGCACCGACGGCAGCCGTGAGATGCTGCGTGCGGCGAGCGAGGCCGACCCACGCGTGCGAGTTGTGGAACTTACCCGCAATTTTGGCCAAAGTGCCGCCCAGTACGCGGGGATGTCCAAATCCCGGGGCGAGTACACTTTCCTGATTGATGCCGATTTGCAGGTCATGCCGGAAGACATACCGCTGCTTGTCGCCAAGCTGGACGAGGGGTATGACGTGGCGGTGGGCTGGCGTGTGGACAGGCATGACAACCTCTTTCGCAAATATGCCTCGCGCCTTTTCAACGGGTACGTCGCCCGCGTGACAGGGTTGCCCCTGCACGATTACGGCTGCAACCTCAAGGGAATGAAGCGTTCGATACTGGACCACATGTGCCGGTTGCAGCACCGCTGCCGCTACCTGCCCGCCGACCTCGCCATGCTGGGTGGCCGCGTTGCGGAAGTGAAGGTTGGACACTCCGCCCGCATGAAGGGCACGAGCAAGTACAATTTCATGAAACTGATGCGGGCCGCGCTCGACATGCTGACGGGCATTACAGACGCCCCGTTGCGCCTGATTGGCTATTTCGGTTGGACCATGGCTGTCGCGGGCTTTGCCATGGGGTTGAAGGTGATCGTCCGGCGCATCACGCACGGCGATGTTCTGCAGTTGGAGTCCGTCGTTGCCCTTTTCTTCTTTTGCACGGGCGTGCAGCTTGTCGCCACCGGCCTTAGGTGCCAATACATCGGGCGCATTTTTGTCGAGG